>JANNAJ010000057.1:0-6461 GCA_031384285.1 Verrucomicrobiota bacterium | reverse complement strand
GATGGCAGCGCTCCAGCAGCAGCGCGGCCTTGCGGAGCACCGTGGACTCCAGCGGTTCGATGCGGATCTCCTCGGTCGCCACGCGTGCCTGGAACTCCTTCCAGGCACGGCGGCGGTCGGTCGCGGAGATCTTCCCGGCGCGCTCACGGGCGAGCAGCGCAGAGAAAACCTCAGGCTGTGAGAGTTCGGAAGTCACCAACACCTCGCCCTCCAGCGAGCCGATGAAGAACTCGCTGTCGGGCTCGGTGACCAGCAATTTGACGATGATGCAGGAGTCGAGATACATGTGCTACCAGCCCCGCCCATCGCGGTCCGCGCGGATGAGCTCTTCGGCGGTCGGTCCACCGCGCCACGGCGGCATCGTCTTGAGGTGTTCCCTGGTGCCGGTGAACACTTTGCGGGACTTGTGCTTGGTCACCGGCGACAACACCGCCTTCGGCTTGCCATCGCTGGTGATGGTGACTTCCTGCCCCCCCGCCACCAACTCCAGCAATGCCGAGAGGTGCGCCTTGGCGGAACGGACGCTGATCACGGGACCGATGCCCACCGCAGTGGCGACTTCCCTCAACACCGCCGGCTCCGACTCCTCGGAAGACGTGTAGGTGACTGGAGATTTTACTTTCATGGCGAGAATGTGGTCACGCGTGACCACATCGTCAATCCTCGTCGTCAGACGTCCAGGTTGCGGACGTTGAGCGCGTTGTCCTCGATGAACTGACGGCGGGGCTCGACTTCATCGCCCATCAGGCGGGTGAACATCTCTTCGGCCTCGACGGCGTCGGTGAGGTCGATGCGGAGGAGTTTGCGGACCTTCGGATCCATGGTGGTCTCGAACAGCTCCTTGGCGTCCATCTCGCCCAAGCCCTTGAACCGGTAGATCTGGATGCCCTTCTTGCCGACCGCCTTCACGCTCGAGAGGATCTCCGGGATGGAGAACAACGGGGTGACGGTGGCCTTCTCGCCCTCACCTTCGATGAGCTCGAAAAGCGGTTTGTCCTGGGCCGAGTAGTGCTCCACGGCGAGGCCCTTCTTGGAGAGCTTGGCGAGCAGCTCGCTGATCGCCTTGTTCTCGAGGTGCAGGTCGTTGTGCTTGGCGCGGCGGATGACGCCTTTCTTCTCGGCCTTCTCGCGGGTCTCGGTGTCGCCGAGGAGGTCGAGGTTCTTGGCCTTGTACTCTTCGAATGCTTCGTTGGTGACGAAGTACCGGACGGTCTCCTCGTTGCCTTCGCGGGTCTTGACGAGGTGCAGCGGGAGCGAACCGTCGGGACCGCGCTTGTCCACGTAGTCGGAGAAGTTCCCGCCCACGCGCTGGATGTAGGTGGCGTGCTTGTCGAGCGTCTCCAACAGACCGAGGATCTCTTCGAGCTGTTTTGCCGGGACCTCTTTTCCGTCGGCCAGATTGCGCAGACGGACCTCCTCGGTGCCGTTCTGGAGCAGGATGCGGTTGAGCTGGATGTCGTCGTCGACGTAGTCGGTGCGCTTTTTCCGGGTGACGGAATAGAGCGGCGGCTGGGCGATGTACACGTAGCCGTCGCGGATGAGCTGGGTCATCTGACGGTAGAAGAACGTGAGCAACAGGGTCCGGATGTGGGAGCCGTCCACATCGGCGTCCGTCATGATGATGATCTTGTGGTAGCGGAGGCGTTCGATGTTGAACGCGCCTTCGCCCTCACCGGCGCCGATGCCGGTGCCGATGGCCGTGATCATGGTCCTGATCTCGTTGTTCTGGAGGACCTTGTCCAGACGCGCCTTCTCGACGTTGATCAGCTTGCCGCGGATGGGGAGGATCGCCTGGAACTTGCGGTCGCGTCCCTGCTTGGCGGAGCCGCCTGCCGAGTCGCCCTCGACGATGTAGAGCTCGGTGTTGGCCGGATCGCGGTCGGAGCAATCGGCCAGCTTGCCGGGGAGGCCGCCGCCCGAGAGCGAGGTCTTGCGGACGGCTTCGCGGGCCTTGCGGGCCGCTTCACGGGCGCGCGCGGCGTTGAGGGCCTTCTCGACGATCCGCTTCGCGACGGGCGGGTTGTCGTCGAAGTAGTTCATCAGGCCTTCGTAGGCGGCCGAGCCGACGATGCTCTCCACCTCGGGAGAGAGCAGCTTCACCTTGGTCTGCGATTCGAACTTCGGATCGCTGTGCTTGATGGATAAGACCGCGGCAAGGCCTTCGCGGACGTCGTCGCCGGTGATCTGCGGGTCCTTGTCCTTCAGCAGGCTGTTGGCCTTGGCGTACTGGTTGATCGAGCGCGTGAGGGCGTTCCGGAACCCCGTCATGTGCGTGCCACCGTCGGGATTGTGGATGGTGTTGGTGTAGCACAACACCTGGTCGGTGTACGAATCGTTGTATTGGAGCACCACCTCGGTGTGGACCTCGACCTCCTTCTCCGAGGTCGAGATCTTCATCTCTTTCCGGACGGAGATCGGCTTCGGATGCAGCACGGATTTGCTCTTGTTCAGCTGCTTCACGAACTCCTCGGTCCCGTCTTTGTAGAAGAACCGCTCCGGCTGGGTCTCGGGCGTCCGTTCGTCGGTGAAGACGATCTCGAGGCCGGAGTTGAGGAAAGCGAGCTCCCGGAGTCGCTGGGAGATGCGGTCCGCTTTGAATTCGATGGTGTCGCGGAAGATCTCCACGTCGGGCTTGAAGGAGATGAGCGTGCCGGTCGCCTTGGATTTGCCGATGACCTCGAGCTTCTTGGTCACTTTCCCTTGGGCGAACTCCATGTGGTACACCTTGTTGTCCCTCGAGACCTCGACCTCGAACCATTCGGACACGGCATTGACGCACTTGGCGCCGACGCCGTGGGTGCCGCCGGAGAACTTGTACCCGCCTTGGCCGTACTTGCCTCCCGAATGGAGGGTCGTGAGCACGAGCTCGACGGTGGGGATCTTCTTCACCGGATGCGGATCGACCGGGATGCCGCGACCGTCGTCGTGGATCGAGATCGAGCCGTCGACATGGATGTTCACCTCGATCCGCGAGCAATGTCCGGCGAGATGTTCGTCGACCGAGTTGTCCAGCACCTCGGAGACGCAATGGTGCAGCGCCCGTTCGTCGGTGCCGCCGATATACATGCCCGGCTTTTTCCGCACTGCCTCCAAGCCTTCGAGGGTGCTGATCTTGGAGCCGTCGTAAACGTTGTCGGAAGCCGGAGGATTTTCTGCCATAGCGGTCGGGAAAACAGGGCCGAGCCGGCCCTAGGATTGGACGCGACAACCCTACCAGCCGGGCCGCCGGGGACAACAGGAAAGTCCCCCTCAAAGCGAACGGCTCCCCAACATCTTGGGGAGCCGTCCTGCTTCCGGCCTAACAGATCGTGGTCACTCGCCGGCGGTGACGATCACCAACCATGCGTCGTCCCACTTCTCCTTGGTGTCGCCAGCGAAGGCGAACACGTGGCCATCCTTCAACTTCTGGACGGCGATGGAATCGGTCTTCACCAAGCTCGGGGCGGTGCCGGCTTTGGCGCTGTAGATCCGGACCTCCACCATCGCGTCCTTCTCACGGACATCGATCAGGCACTTTTCGCTGAGTTGGATTTTTTTCGGGTCCTTTTGGGGAACGCCGACCGTCTCCGATTTGACCACGAAGTAGTTTTTCCAGCGGAGGTGGCGGAATTTCTCCCGGATCTTCGGATCCAGCTCGCGGAGCGCCGGATCATTCGGCTTCATGTCGTCGGTGCCCCAAGCGAGTTGGGCCCGCACCTTGAATTCACCGGCGGAGGCGGGCAAAGCAGCCAATGCGGATGCCGCGACTACGGCCAGCCATGGAGCACAACGGCGCTGGAAGATGTTCATCGGATGCCTCGGACGGGCGGGGAGTAACCGAAAGCGGGAACGGGGGCAACTAGTTGATCCAGCTGATGGTCACGCCATCGGCTTCGGACGTGAACGTCATCGAACTGGCCTCGCCGACCGCCAGTATCGTCGGTCCCGGGCGCTGCTGATAGGTGACGACCAAGGCCAGCGCCGCTACCCCGATGGCGGGCGCCAACCATCGCAGCCACCCCAGAGCGGGCGCTTTGGGGGCCTTGGCGCGGGTCGCAGCGTGTTCTTCGGCGGCGATGCGCCGCTGGATCTGGGACCAATAGAACTCACGTGTCTCCGGTACGGTCCCGAGCGGTTCGTGGGCGCGCAACAGGTTGGCGCAGGCGGTGAGTTCTTGGTGCAGGGCAGCCGCGGACGGGTCCTCGGCGATCAGCTTCTCCACGGCATGCCGACGTGGAGCGTCCAGTTCGCCGTCTGAATACGCCATGATCTCCAGCAACTGTCGGTCGCTCATAAAGTTCGCTTTCATTCGCTCCGCTCCCGTCTAAGGCCTTGCAACAGCGACGCCATCCGCCGCCGCGCATAAAAAAGTCGCGACATCACCGTCCCGATGGAGATGTCCACGCGTTTGGCGATCTCCTTGTATTCGAGACCTTGGAACTCGTGCATCACCAGCACGGTCCGGTGTGCTTCGGTGAGTTTGGCCATCGCTTCGTCGATGCGCTTCCTCAACTCGTCTTTCTCCAGCCCTTCCGTCGGGTTGACGTGTTCCACTGCCATCTGCCGCTCCACACCGCCGAGGTCTTCCTCGATCTGCTCGAATGATTCGGCGCGCATCTTCTTCTGTCGCCGGATCTGGTCCAGACAGAGGTTGATGACGATGCGGGTCATCCACGTCGCGAAGGACGAATCCCCTTGGAACTGGTGCAACCGTTGCCATGACTTGACCCAAGCTTCCTGCGACAGATCGAGAGCTTCCTGCTCGTTCCGCATCATCATCATCGCGCGGGCATAGATCTTGTCCCGATGCCTGAACACCAACTGTTCAAAGGCTTCGGTATCCCCCTTCTGGGCCCAACCCACCAATGCATCGTCTGGTGCGGACAGATAGTCATTTTTCAACGACGCAGGCATGGACGACGTTCCTTCGCGGTTATTCAGCCCAGCCTGGAAGGGCTCGGCCGACGCATCCTTGGGACAGCCGGTCCGAGGGGGCGGCCGGGCGCCGGTCTTCGGTCGAAACCGTTGGAAGAAAGGGGTGTTTCAAAGCTTTCCCTTGCTGCTCGGCACCAGGCCCGCGATGCGTGGATCGGTCTGACAGGCGAGATCGACCGCTTTGGCGAAGGCTTTGAAGAGGCTTTCGACGACATGGTGCGGCTCGCCGCCGTAGAGCATCTCCAAATGCAGGTTGCAGCGGGCTTCGTTGGTGAAGCCTTGGAAGAATTCTTTCGCCAGACCGAACCGGAAGGCCGACGACATGTCCTGGGTCTTGTCGGCCAAGGGGATGCGTCTCTGGGAGAGCGCGTCCATCCCGCGCCAGACCAAGAAGGGGCGTCCGCTGAAATCGATCACGCATCGGGCCAGGCATTCGTCCATCGGGACGAACGCTTCGCCGGTGAAGGGGTTCTTCGGATGGAAACCGTTGCCGTAGCGCCGGATACCCCGTTTGTCACCGAGTGCTTGGACGAACGCTTGGCCGAGCGATATGCCGCAGTCCTCGACCGTGTGGTGTGCGTCGATATGGAGGTCGCCCTTGCAGCGGAGCTTGAGGTCGCAGACCGAATGCTTGGCGAACGCCGTGAGCATGTGGTCGAAGAATCCGATGCCGGTCTTCACATCGGCCTTCCCCTTGCCGTCGATGGCCAAGGTCAGGGTGATGTCCGTCTCGGATGTGGCGCGTCGGATGGACGCGGTGCGCAGAACCATGGGCCAAGCTAGCCGCGACGTTCCGTCCACGGACAAGGTTTTTGTTTGACCCCTCGCTCCCGGACAGGCGGCAATGACCGCCCACACCATGAAACTTCGACGCTTCCTCCAGTCTTCGCTCGCCACCGCGGCCTTGGCCCTTGCCGGCTGCGCCACCAGCGGCACCCACAACGTGCTCGTCTCCAACCGATCCTCGGCCAATCCCGGTCCGGCCGGTTCCGGGCACGCCTCTGCCACAGCGGGTTCGCCGGTGTACGAGCTCCGCATCTACTCGTTTAACTCCGGCAAGAAGGACGACCTGCTGAACCGCTTCCGCAACCACACGCTGCGTCTCTTCAAGAAGCATCATATCGAGAGCGTCGGCTACTGGCTGCCGCTCGACCCGGCCGACCAACGCCTGCACTTCCTCCTACGCTACCCCAGCCGCGAAGCGCGCGAGGCATCGTGGAAGGCCTTCGGGGCGGATCCGGAGTGGCAGGCCGCCTACAAGGCCAGCGAAGCCGCCGGCCCGATCCTCGCGAAGGGACCTGACGTCTCGTTCCTCCAGACCACCGACTACTCCCCCAAGGTCAAGACCGGCGACCTCACCCACGGCGGCGTGTTCGAGCTCCGCACCTACACCACGCCGCCCGGTTGGCTATCGCACATCGATGCCCGCTTCCGCGACCACACCATCGCGCTCTTCGCCAAGCACGGCATGGTCAATGGCGGCTACTTCCACCGCATGGCCGACCAACCGGGCGCCGATTCGACGCTCCAATACCTCCTCATGCACA
>JANNAJ010000031.1:0-2649 GCA_031384285.1 Verrucomicrobiota bacterium | reverse complement strand
GTTTCGGCTGTCACCTGCCGATGCGCGCCAACCAGCGCGTGCCGCTGAACAAGTTCGAGGGTATGACCACGCGCAATTTCACGGGCTACAATCCGCAGGTCGTGCGCGACGACGCCTTCCAGCTTGGGATTGATGCGACCTACAAAAACCACCGGCTCGCCGTGCTGCGTTCCTCCAGCGCCGTCATCGTCGGCTCGCAGAACGGCCAGCGGGAATGGATTTATTCGCAGCAGCAGACCGTGAGCGCCGAGGGCTACAGTGGCCAGGCTTACAACCCGCACTTCCCTCACACCACCAGCGGCAAGGGCACCACGAAGAACTGCGCCGACTGCCATGTCTCGAAGGACAACGACAACAACGCCTGGCTCGCGTCGCTGCTCGGCTTCGGCACCGGCACGGTGAATTTCTTCGGACGTTACGCTTACGTGGGCGAAGGCAAGCATGGTCTCGAAGCCGTCGTCTGGACGGAACGCGAGGAACCGCAGGCCGCGCTCGGCAGCCACCTGCACAAACTTGCGTATCCCGACAACTACGCCGCGCACACGAACAAGAATCGCGGCGAGTTGAAGGAAGCGTATCATCATCACGGGAAGGAGATTCTCGATCTAACCCAGCGCGGCGAATACCTCTACACCGCCAACGGCCCCGACGGGTTCCAGGTGTTCGACGTCGCGAACATCGACAACAAGGGCTTCAGCGAACGCATCACCTCCGCGCCGGTCAGCCCGCTCGGTCAGCGTCTTTGGGTCCGCACCAAGTTCGCCACCAGCGTCACGCTCCCGACCACGCTCGGCGTCGATCCGTTGCGCCAGCCGTACCCGAAGACCGAGACGCATCCCAAGTCCGGCGAGATCTACTCCGACAACGAGGAGCAGAAGATCGGGCTCAACTACGCCTTCGTGTACGTGACCGACCTCGAGGAAGGCCTGGTCATGCCGGTGGTCGGCACGCTGGTGGACGGCAACCCGGAGAACAACTTCTTCGACGGCAAGAACCCGGTCATCCGCTTCAACCCCGGCGGCAAGCTCACCGGCGCGATGCACAGCTACATGGCCGGCAACCACCTCCTCGTGGTCGGCAAGAACGGCCTCTTCACGGTCCGCATCCTCAAAGACGGCAAACCGGCCCCGGAGATCGTCGGCGAGCTCTCTGCCGGCCTGCGGAACCCGCGCGCCATCGCCGTGCAGTTCCGCTACGCCTTCGTCAGCGACGACGACGGCCTCAAGGTCGTCGACATCTCCGAGCCGACGCTGCCACGCCTCGTCGCCACGTTGCCGCTGGCGCACGCCGGACGTCTCTATGCCGCCCGCACCTACGTCTACGTGCCCGACGGTCCGAAGGGTCTCGCCATCGTCGATATCCAGGACCCGGAGAAACCCGCCTTGGTCGGGCACTTCGACGCCGGCGGTGTGATCAACGATGCCCGCGCCGTGCAGATCGGCAGCATCGCGGCATCGATGTACGCGCTCATCGCCGACGGCAAGAACGGTCTCCGGGTCGTCCAGATGATCTCGCCCGAGAACGTCCCCGGGCACTACGGCTTCAGCCCCCGCCCTGCCCCGAAGCTCATCGCCACCTATCCGACCCGCACACCCGCCGTCGCGGTCGGACGCGGCCTCGACCGCGACCGCGTCGTCGACGAGAGCGGCGGCCAGACCGTGGTGTTCGGACGGCGCGGAAGCCGGCCGTTCAACGAGGACGAGTTCGGATTGCTGCTCCGCCATCTCGATCCCGCCACCGGCAAGCACACCGGGCCGCGCTTCACGGTCGAGGACCTCACGCACAAAGGCCGGGCCGCGAAGACCAAGTCCGGCATCGAGCTCGCGCCGACGCTGACCTTCCGGAGCGAGCCCGATCCCGCGCCCGCCCCGGTGATGGCCGGCGAACGCCTGATGAGGAGGGGCCGATGAAGAACGCCCTCGCGGTCGCCGCTGTGCTCGGCCTCGGGATCATCACCGGATCCGCGGCCGACGCCGTGCGGACGCTCGCCGGAGCCGCCCAGGTCCCGGGCCACGTCGACGGTGCCGGCGCTCGGGCGCGTTTCTCCGATCCCGCCGGTCTCGCCATCGATGCCCAAGGCAACGTGTTGATCGCCGATTCCGCCAACCACTGCCTGCGCAAGCTCACCCCGGCCGGGATCGTGACCACGATCGCGGGGCGTCCGGGGAACGCGGGCAGCGACGACGGTCCCGCGACGACCGCGCGCTTCGACACGCCGTCCGCCCTCGCCGTGGCCAAGGACGGCACGGTCTTCGTCAGCGACACCGGCAACCACACGCTCCGGCGCATCGCCCGTGACGGCACGGTTTCGACCTTGGCGGGGTTCGCCTTCGAACCGCGCTTGGGCCGCTTTGCCGTCGGCCGCGCCCCATTCTTCGGCCGCACCGGCAAAGGTCGTCACCGCCCCGTCCGCGCCGACGCGGCGGATGGCGTGGTTGGCCGAATCGGCGACGAAGAGAGCGCCGTCTTTGGCGATGGCGATGCCGAGCGGCGAGCTGAAGCGCGCGGCGCGGCCGATGGCATTGGTGGCGCCGGGGTCGCCCGCGCCCCCCCCCCACGGCGGAACCGGGCCGTCCCGGGCGCGGCGCCGGGGCGGGGGGGTGGCGGGGGCGCAGTCGAAGACCGGGCCGGCCGTGGCCCCGGCGCGGG
>JANNAJ010000027.1:0-3823 GCA_031384285.1 Verrucomicrobiota bacterium | reverse complement strand
TGCCCGTGACGACGCCGACGCCGGTGCGGAAGGCGACGAGCGCGGCGGTGTCGTTCACCAGGCTCTCGCCCTCGAGGATCGTCGTCACGATCGCCGGCACCTTCACCGGCCGCGTGACCGCGAGCGCGGCCACCGCGTCCGGCGGCGACACGATCGCCCCGAGCGCGAAGGTCGCCGCCCAAGGGATCGTCGGCACCAGCCAGTGGACGAACCATGCGACCCCGGTCGCGGTGAACAACACCAGGCCGACCGCCAGCAACAGGATCGGACGGAGATTCGCCTTGAATTCACGCCACGGCGTGAAGAAAGCCTGCACGTAGAGCAGCGGCGGCATCACCAGCAGGAAGACCAGGTCCGGATCCAGTTGGACCACCGGGAACCCGGGGATCAAACTGACCAGCAGCCCGCCGATGACGAACGCGATCGGTTCCGCCACATGGAGCCGCTGCGCCAACGGCGCGAACGCCACCGTCAGCGAGATCAGCAGCAGACATTTCTCGACCGGTCCCATGCGGCGCGTTGCGTACCAGAGGCCCGCGCACGAAGTCGAGCCGGGGGCACGGGACGACACTTCCTTGTTTGCCCCTCCCGGATCACCAGCGTACAAACCCTCCGCATCGCATCCCCATGACCATCATACGCCCGACCCGCGCCGGTCCCACGCATTGGATGGTCCTGTGGCTGTCGTTGTTGTTCGCGCCGCTGGCACAAGCCAAGATCCAGTTCGACGTGTTCGCCGGCTACGGTGACGCCGGCGGCGGCCACGTCCGCGCCGGCGGCTGGTATCCGGTCGCCATCGAGGTGCTGAACGACGGGCCGACCTTCGACGCGGTGATCGAGATCTCGGCGGGACAGTTCGGGAGCCAGGTGCAGCGCATCCCTGTCGAGCTGCCGACGAACACCCGCAAACGCATCGTCGTCCCGTTTTTCTGCACCTCCGCCGGCATCCTGGTCCTCGACGGCCGGCTCTTCGACCGCGGCGGCAAGCTGCGCGACGAGCGCACCGGGCTCCGCCTCGACGTCGTGCAATGGGAGACGACGCTGCTGGGCGCGCTGCCCGGCACCTTCGCCGGGATGCCCTCGTTCCCGGCCGACAAGCAGGGGCGGCCGGAATGGCAACCGGTCGCGGCGCGGATGGAATCCGATTACCTGCCGGACAACCCCATCGCCTTGGAAGGGCTCAACGCCTTCTACCTCAACTCCGCGAAGGCGCTCGCGCTCAAGGAACCGCAGGTCGACGCCCTCGTCTCGTGGCTCCACGGCGGCGGGCACCTCATCGTCGCCATCGATCAGACGGCCGACGTCGAAGCGGCGCCATGGCTCAAGGACCTGTTGCCCGCCCGCGTCGCAGGCGGCTCCAACCGGGCCATCGGCGGCCAACTTCATGCCTGGGTGACGTCCGGCGACTTCCCGGTGCAGAACGGCTACGCGCCCCCGCTGCTCAAAGGAAGGGCGCAGGTCCGCGGCCCACGGAAGAACGCCCAGAACGTCGTCGACCCCGGGAGTCCTTACGCGCAGCTCGCGGTGGACGCCGCATTCAACACCGCCGACCAGGCCCTGCTCGACCTGACCCCGAAGGACGGCCAGGTGGCGCTCCAAGCCGGCGCGATGCCGTTGGTCGTGACCGGATCGCGCGGCCGGGGACAGGTCACGCTGCTCGCGTTCAACCCGGAACGCGAGCCGCTGAAGTCCTGGAAGCTCCGTCCTTGGCTGTGGGCCCGGATCTGCGACGTGCCCGGCACGTTCCTCCGGGGGAGCGATTTTTCCACCTACGGCGGCCGCAGCATGGACGGCGTGTTCGGCTCGATGATCGAGACGCGCCAGGTCCGGAAGCTCCCGGTCGGTTTCCTTCTGCTGCTGCTCGTGGTGTACCTCGCGGTCATCGGTCCGATCGACCAGTGGTGGCTGAAGAAGATCGACCGGCCGATGCTGACGTGGATCACCTTTCCCGCCTACGTCGCGCTCTTCTCCCTGTTGATCTATTTCATCGGCTTCAAGCTCCGCGCCGGCCAGTCGGAGTGGAACGAGCTGCACATAGTGGATGTGCTGCCCCAGGGCGACGGCACGCGCGCCGCGCTGCGCGGCCGGACCTTCGCGAGCATCTACTCGCCGCGGAACGACACCTACAAGATCGGCACCGACGTGGCCCACGCGACCTTCCGCGCCGAGTTCCAGGGCCTGTGGGGCAACGGTACCGGGGAAGGAAAGGTCGCCGTCACCGCGAAACCGGCGGGCTTCGATGCCGAGGTCTTCGTGCCGGTGTGGACGAGCCAGCTCAACGTCGCCGACTGGCAGGATTCGGGCGACGCGCCGCTGACGGCCGTGCGCGGCGGCAACACCCGCTACACGACGGTCACCGTGGCCAACCGCACCGCGTCGAAGGTCAGCCAGGTCTGGGTCGTCCCGTCCGGTGGACCGGTCCAGAAGTTCGGTGGAATCGATCCCGGCGCGTCCGTGGACCTGGAGATGGACGGCAAGGGCGCGACTTCTCTCGAACCGTACGTCGCCGAGCACAACGCGGAGTTCCAGAACGCCGTAGCGCGGCGCGGCGAGATGTTCGGCGGCAACGAGAAGACCCACATCGACGACTGGGCCGGCAGCGCGGTGGCGGCATCCTTCCCGTCGCTGCTCGCGCTCGACAACGGCGACGCCCGCGATTTCGTCTGGCCGGCCGGGCTCGACCTCGCGCCGCTGGCACGCCGTGGCGACACCATCGTGCTCGCATGGATGCCCGACGCCTCGGTCGTGCCGCCCCTCAGCCGGTTCGCGCCGAAGCGCAGCCAGAAAGGCACGCTTCTCCGCTTGGTCATCCCCGCGCCCCGCTGACCCGCTTCACCGCTCTTCCGCACCCCGCACCCCGCACCCCGCACCTCGCCATCCCCATGCCTCCCGAGCTCCCCGCCACCCCCAAGCCCCCTGAGCTCCCCGCGGTCCGCACGACCGATCTCAGCCGCGTCTACGGCGACATGGCCGCGCTCAGTTCGCTGGACCTCACGGTCAACCGCGGCGACCTGTTCGGGTTCATCGGATCGAACGGCGCGGGCAAGACGACGACGCTGCGCATCCTCGCCACCTTCCTCACGCCGTCCAGTGGTCGCGCCGAGGTGCTCGGCCACGACGTGGTGCGCGACGCCGACCGGGTCCGCCACCTGATCGGCTACATGCCGGACTTCTTCGGCGTGTACAAGGACATGGAGGTGACCGAGTACCTCGATTTTTTCGGCGCCTGCTACAAGATCCCGTCCTCGCAGCGCGAGAAGACCGTGGCCGACGTGCTCGAGCTGGTCGGTCTGTCGGAGAAGAAGGGGGCGCTGATCGGTGCTCTCAGCCGCGGGATGCAGCAGCGGCTCGGCCTCGCCCGCGTGCTCATCCACGACCCGCAGCTGCTGCTGCTCGACGAACCCGCCTCCGGCCTCGATCCACGCGCGCGCATCGAGATGATGGCCGTTCTCCAGGAGCTCCAGCGGATGGGCAAGACCATCATCATCTCCTCGCACATCCTTTCGGAGCTCCAGTCGCTCTGCAACCGGTGCTGCATCATCGAGCGCGGCAAGCTGATCTACAGCGGCCCGATCAAAGGCGCCCAGATGCAGCTCGCGGACGTCCGGGCCTTCTGGGTCAAGGTGAACGGACCGCTCGCGGCCGCCCGGGACCTGCTCGCAGCCCGCCCGGAGACCGCGAGCGTCGAGAGCGGTGAGGACCGCCTGAAGGTGGTGCTCGCCGATCCGGCCGGGGACCCGAGCTACATCCCGGAGACGCTGGTGAACGCCGGTGTCCGCGTGATGGAGTTCCGCGAGGACGAGATCGGCCTGGAAGAGGTCTT
>JANNAJ010000019.1:0-1712 GCA_031384285.1 Verrucomicrobiota bacterium | reverse complement strand
CGCGGAGAAGTCGGTGTGATATCTGGGGCTTCGGCACCAACTCCGCTGGCCGAAAGCCACCGCTTCGGGCCTGATGGTCCTATGAGATCCCCGTTCCTGTCGCTGACGCTGTTCGCGGTGCTCGCGGTCGGGTGCGCCGCGTCGAAGCCTGGGACGATTTCCGGCCGGGTGGTGCTTCTCGGGACACCACCGCCGGCGAGACCGATCGAAGCGGTCATGCAGGATCCAAACACCCGGCGTTTCCATGCCACGGCCCCGCTGACCCGCACCTTCATCGTGTCCGGTGATGGTGGGCTGGCGGACGTTTTTGTCCGGATCAAGTCCGGTCTGGAGGGTCGGACCTTCGACAGGCCCGGCGACCGACCATTGATCGAGACCTCCGGGACGCTCTTCCATCCCGAGGTGACCGGAGTGATGGCGGGGCAACCGTTCCGCATACGCAGCGCCGACCCGATCCAGCACAACGTCGCGGCCACATCGAGAGCCAACGGCGGATTCAATGTCGCGGTCGCCAACCAAGGTCAGGTCACCGTCAAGAGTTTCGCGACACCGGAGCTGTTCGTGAAACTCGCCTGCAACGTCCATCCGTGGGAGCTCTGCTACGTCTGCGTCGAGGCGCATCCGTTCTTCAGCGTGACCGGCGCCGACGGCCGATTCGTCCTCCCTGCCGGCCTTCCCTCCGGGACCTACGAGGTGGAGGCCGTCCACCGCAAAGGCAGCTCGATGACACAGACCGTTCAGTTCGACGGCAAGACGGCCTTGGATCTGCGGTTCCAGCTCCGGGCTCCATGATAGGGGCGGGAAGGTGTCGTCGCCGTCGATGCAGAGCGGTTCGTCTTGGGTCTCCTTCGATCCACAACCGCTGATGGCCGCCACCCGCCGAGGTCCTTGACCCGGAGCCAAAAGATCGCGTGTCGGATTCCCCGGTCGGCGGCTGTTATCTGACGACAACGCGATGAACGACACGCCCGACCATGAGTTGCTCCGCTGCTACGCCGAACACGGCGCGGAGGAAGCGTTCGCGGTACTGGTGAAACGCCACATCGACCTGGTCTGGGCTGCGGCGTGGCGGGTCAGCGGCGACCGGGAACTCGCGCGAGACGTGGCCCAGACGGTCTTCACCGACCTCGCGCGGAAGGCCAAAAAGCTGCCGGGCGGCACCGTGTTGCCGGGGTGGCTCTACCGCGCGGCGTGCTACGCGGCAGCGATGCACATCCGCGGCGAGGCCCGTCGCGCGCAACGGGAACAGCAGGCCATGCGACAGGACCAACTTCAGCAGGCCGATGCCGCCGAGGCGCGCGCGGCGGCGGAACTCCAGCCGGTGCTCGACGCCGCGCTCGCCGACCTCACCGAGACCGACCGCGACGCGGTCGTGCTGCGCTTCCTTGCCGGCCGGAGCCTCGCGGAGGTCGGGGCAACCTTGGGCACCAACGAGGACGCCGCCCAAAAGCGGGTGAGCCGAGCGCTGGAGAAACTCCGGGACGCGTTCCGGAAGCGCGGTGTGACCGTGGGCGGCGGAATCGTCGCCGCGGCGCTCGGCGTGGCAGGAGCGCAGGCCGCACCGGCCGGGCTGGCCAGCGTCATCGCCACGGCGTCGCTGGCCGGTGCGGGCGCGGCGGCGTGGGGGACACTTTCGGTGGTCACACTTATGAAATCCAAAGTCGCACTCGGAATCGTGGGCGGCGTGGTCGTGGCGACCGCGCTCGCCTGGC
>JANNAJ010000747.1:0-7538 GCA_031384285.1 Verrucomicrobiota bacterium | reverse complement strand
TCCCCGGTCTCGGCCCTCGGCGAAGCTGCTGCCCAAGCCATGAATCTTGTCTCCAATCCAAGGCTCTTCTCCTTCATCGGCGGCCGCGACGGTGCTTGGAAGGTGACCGGGTCGCGCGTCGTCGCCGGCGAGGGGCTGGCCCCCGTCGAGCGCCTCGAGATCGTGCCCGGCGATATCGCGGCGCCGCCGTCGCCCGACGGCTGGGTCCTGCGCGGTGCGACGAGCAACGAGCGCTACGTCACGCGTCCGGAGAAAGAGCAGTTGGCAGCGGCGCAACAAGGGCCGGCCCGGCCGCCCTTCACGCTCGCGGTGCTCATCCCGATCAAGAAGAACGAACGCTGGTGGGGGCTCACGCAGGACGAGCGCCGCGGCATCTTCGAGGAGCGATCCAACCACACACGGAACGGACTGGAGCTGGCGCCGACCATCACGCGACGGCTCCACCATTGCCGGGACCTCTCCCGCCCGGAGCCGTTCGATTTCGTCACCTGGTTCGAGCTCGGCGAAGAGGACGTGGCGGCTTTCGACCTCCTGCTGGGCCGCCTGCGCGGGTCGTTGGAGTGGACCTACGTCGAGCGCGAGGTCGAGATCCGCCTGCAGCGCTGCTGACAGGCCCGGCGTCCTCGGCGTCGCGCCGCGCGTTTCTGGCTGGTCGTCGCCCCGGCACGGCTGCGATGACTGGCGCCTCTGATGTCGTCGTCACCGTCCATGGATCCGGGCCAGGTCCCGTTCTCCGATCGCCTCCGCGCCGCCGCGGAGCTGCTGGAATCCGTCGCGCAGGACCGGGCCTTGCTCGCCGGATGCTCGCCGGAGGAGCGGACGCGCCTGCTCCAGGCCGCGGGCCAGGTGTTCTGCCCGGATGTGGGCGAGCGGCGGCGTCTGGTGAAGGCCACGCAGCGAATCCGCAAGGCCGACAAGCTGAAGCGGGACGAATCGGTGCTCGCCGAGACCGGCATCCGGAAGCTCCGCCGCCAGGCGGTCTTCACCACGCCCAACCTCCCGCCGCCGCCCGACCACGAGCCGCGCGAGGTCGTGGACGACCCGGAGTTCCGCGAGGTCGTCGAGCCGCAGAATTGTTACATATGTAAACAAGACTATTCGGCCATCCATGCTTTCTATGACCAGCTTTGTCCGGTCTGCGCGGAGCTGAACTTCCGCAAGCGCACCGAGACGGCCGACCTGCGGGGACGGGTCGCGCTGCTGACCGGAGGACGCGTGAAGATCGGCGACCAGGCGGGCATCAAGCTCCTCCGGGCCGGCGCGCAGCTGATCGTGAGCACGCGGTTCCCGCGCGATTCGGCGGCGCGCTACGCCGCGGAACCGGATTTCGCCGACTGGGGGCACCGGCTGGAGATCTTCGGGCTCGACCTGCGCCACACGCCGAGCGTCGAGGCCTTCTGCCGGCATCTGCTGGCGACGCGCGACCGGCTCGATTTCATCGTGAACAACGCCTGCCAGACCGTGCGGCGTCCACCCGATTTCTACGCGCACATGATGGCCGGCGAGACCGCGGCGGCGGACGACCTATCGGCATCCGCGCGCAAGCTCCTCGGTGCCTACGAAGGCCTGCGCGGCTACCACATGCTGCCCGAGGGCGACGCGCGCCCTGCCGTGTTGGAGCGCCGTCTGTCGGAGGTCGCGGGACTCACCCACGCCGCGGCGCTCTCGCAGGTGCCGCTGCTGCCGGGCGAACTGGCCGCGCAGAAGGACCTCTTCCCGGAAGGCCGGCTCGACCAGGACCTGCAGCAGGTCGACCTCCGCGAGCGGAACTCCTGGCGCCTGCTGATGGACGAGGTGCCGACCGCGGAGCTGCTCGAGGTCCAGCTGGTCAACGCGGTCGCGCCGTTCGTGCTGAACGCGCGCTTGAAGCCGCTGATGCTGCGGACCCCGGGGCGCGACAAGCACATCGTCAACGTCTCCGCGGTCGAGGGGCAGTTCTACCGCAAGTTCAAGACGACGCGGCATCCGCACACCAACATGGCCAAGGCGGCGCTCAACATGATGACGCGCACCTCCGCCGCGGATTACCACGCGGACGGCATCCACATGAACGCGGTGGACACCGGCTGGGTGACCGACGAGGACCCGGTGTCGATCGCCACGCGCAAGGTCGAGGAGCACGGCTTCCATCCGCCGCTCGACATCGTGGACGGCGCGGCCCGGATCGTGGACCCCATCATCGCGGGCTTCAACACGGGCGAGCACATCTGGGGCAAGTTCCTCAAGGACTACCGGCCGACCGATTGGTGAACCGGGCCGTGGACCGTGGGATCAACGTTCCACGCGGCACTCGAGGACGAACCACGCCGGCGACATCGCGGCCAGAGGGCCCTTGAGCTTCTCCAGTTCCTCGGCCGGGCCGTGGATCTCGAGGCGGGTGAGGTCGGCGATCTTCAGCGCCTCGTCGACGAGCGCTCCGACGTTCTGCAGGTGCGCGAGCGCGCCCTCCGCGCCGACGTAGCCCTCGCGGCAGAAGAACTCGTCGCCGTTCGAGGTGAAATCGTAGAAGAGGTTGAGCGTCTCCGGCGTCGTCTTCGCGACGAACGCGCGGGTCAAGGCGCGGAACTCCTCGGTCTTGCCGGGATGCGCCTTGAAGTGGGGCTGGATGGTGACGGTGTTCGCGGGGAAGCTCATCGCCCGAAGGAGACCGCTGCACGTCGCGGGAAGTCAACCGGGCAGAGATCGGCGGGCAGGCCCGAAGGGAGCAGAATCATGGACGACAGAGAGGAACCCCAAGGAGCCGGAGGGCCGCGGAATGCGAACCTGCGGTCGCGACGGCCCTGCCGACCCGTACTCTTCGCATCATCGCAGCAGACGCGAGGCCAGGAACACCACGACAAGCCCTCCGGCCGCGAAAAACCCGGCGAGCCTCCACCGGAGCCGGGCATGCCAATCGGTGTTCGAACGCAGCCATCGGCGGCAGGACGGACAAAGCGTGGAAGACGCGGGCACCCGATCGCTGCAATGGGGGCATCGGGGACGGGTAAAGCGTAGCATTCCGGGGTGGTTTCGGGTTCGACCGTAGCGCGGCGGAGTCTCACGGCGATCTTCGCCAGGTCAAGAAACGAACCCGCGCCGAAGTGGCTTGGTGGGATCCGCCCCTGCCAGGATGCCGTCCGCCCCGATCAACCCGCAGCCCGCCATGCGAGAAGTGGCGTCGCCCCGATCCGTCCGGTAGCGTCCGGCGCGATGAAGGTCTCCGAAGTGCGCGTGATGCTCGTGGACGACGAGCCGCTCGGTCGCGAACGCCTCCGGAGCCTCCTGTCGCGCGAGACCGGCGTGACGGTGGTCGGCGAGGCATCGGACGGCGAAGCGGCGGTCGACGCGATCCGGACGCATCGTCCCGATCTTGTGTTCCTCGATGTGCAGATGCCGGGCCTGACCGGCTTCGGCGTTCTCGAGCGGCTCGGCGCGGACGTGCCGCCGGCGGTGGTCTTCGTCACCGCCCACAACCAGTTCGCGCTGGAGGCGTTCGAGGTCCACGCGGTGGACTACCTGCTGAAACCCTTCGACCGCGAGCGTTTCCAGAAGGCCCTCCAGCGCGCCGTCGACCGCCTCCGGTCCGCCCGCCCGGACGACCTTTCGGCGCAGCTCACCGCGATGATCGCCCAGTTGCAGCCGCCACCGGCCGCGCCCAAGACGCCGGAGCGGATCCCGGTGAAGACCGGCAACAAGGTGAGCTTCGTGGCCCTGACCGACATCGATTGGGTGGGCTCGGCCGACAACTACGTGGAGCTCCACGTCGGCGACCACAGCCATCTGCTGCGCGAGACGATGGGTTCGATTGAAGCGCGGCTGCCGGCGGACAAATTTGTCCGCATCAGCCGCACCTCGATCGTGAACACCGACCGCGTGAAGGAGCTCCAACCGCTCTTCCACGGCGAATACTCGGTGACCCTGAAGAGCGGCACGAAGCTCACGCTCAGCCGCAGCCATCGGGACCAGCTCGCGCGGCTCGGCATGAGGTGACGCGGACCGCACCGGCACGGAGCCGGGCCCGCCGGCTCAAGTTCCGCACGACACGGCAGCCGCCGGCAGCTCGCGGACGATCTCCGCCAAGCGGTAGCCGAAGCCGGGCCCGCGAACGCTACTTAGGTCCACCTCGCCGCCGCGGCGCCGATACAACCCCGGGTGCACCGCGGCCTCGGGTCCGCTGGCGGCCGGATAGAACTGCATCGCGTTGGTCTCGACGCCGGCGATGGTGCCGACGTGGGCCGCGAGCAGCGCGTGCGGCACCATCGCCAGCATCGGGTTCGTGAGGTCCTGCACCATGAGCTCCATCCCGTGCGCCTTCGCCCAGCTGGCGGCGAGGAGAGCGCCCGTCTGCGTCTTGCAGGTCTTCAGCGCGACGCCGGTCCAGCCGAGCGAGCGGCCGAGACGGACCTTCTTCCAGTCGTGCGCGCTCTCGTCGAGGAACAGCGGCTTGCGCGCGCTCACGGGCCGCACGTCGAGCGGACACCGCTCGAGGTCGTACGGGAACGGCTGCTCGACGTATCGCAGCCGAGCGGAGATCCGCGGATGGTCGGCCGCCAGCCGGTCGAGGATGTCGCACACGTAGGCCGGATCGGTGACGGTGCAGTTGAAGTCGGCCGTGAGCAGCTCCACGCCCGCGGGCAACGCGAGCGTCCCGACCTTCACGAGGCGCGCCAGGTCCCACGGGGCATCGGTGCCGCGGAGCTTCACCTTGAGCGCGCGCAGGCCGTCGCGTTGGATCCAGTCCGCGAGCAGCACCGGATGCCCGTCGTCGGGCTCCGAGCCGTCGAGCTCGGTCGCTTCGATCGGGTCCGCCCCGCCCACGAGATGCCACGCCAGCAGCTTCGCGGGCGGATCGGCGACAAGGAAGTCGGCCGGATACTTCTCCGCGAACGAGATCCCGGCGGCATCCGCTTCGATGAACTCCGACAGGTCGCGCGACAAGAACTCGCCGGTGTAGGTCGAGTAGGTCGGACGCCCGTGGAGCCGGCCGTAGGCGTCGTGCAGCGCGAGGTCGAAGGCCGAGCAGCACACGAGCGCGGCGAGGCACGGCATGGACGGATCGGTGCCGTTGTCGTCGTCGTCCGACCTTCGCGCGTGGCAACCGGCGAGCAGCCCCGGCAGGACGTGTTCCGCGAAATCGTGCCCGAGCTCGATGGGATGACCGGAAGCTCCGAAACCGCTCCACGCCTGCGCGAGCTGGACACAGAAGCCCTTCAATGCTTCGTGGCGTCCGGCATACGGCAGCGGGCTCGGCCAGACCCATTGCACGCTCAGCGGCGTCTCGCCCCAGCCTTCGGCGGCGCCGCCGTGGGCATCGGTGACGCGCAGGCGGACGCGCGCGCAAGTCACGCTGGTCAGGATCTCCGTCCCGAACTTGAGCGGGACGCGGGTCCGGACCGGCAAGAACCAGAGCGTCGCGCCGGTGACGCGGATATCGGTGGGCCTAGGCACGGGGCGCACGATGGTGGGCAGGGCCGGACCGGTCAACGCGCGCGCCACCTCGTCCCGTTCTCGGGTCCGGCGGACCGGGGTCGACACCGACATGTGACGATACCCACCAAGTTTGGCGATTGCCCTCACCCGGCCGATACGGCTATCTCATATCACACTCAGCAAGGCTCTTGGCCATTTCCGCCAACCTCTTTCGGTCGGATCGATAGAGAACGGTGTCGGAATCGGTCCCGGCGTCCCGTTGATGAAGTTCACCCGAGGAAACGCCCCTACCCCGCTGCATAATGAAACGATTCCTGTTGGTCTTCAGTCTCCTTGCGTCGGTCCTCTCCGCCGTCGCGCAGGGCACCATCAACGCCAAGAACTCCGGCACGCTCTCGCCGCTGCTCGCTGCGAACGGGACCAAGCTCTCCGCCGCCACCGGCCGTTTCGAGGTCCTGCTCGGCGACAAGGTGCTCAGCACCGCCAAGAACACCTTGGCGGTCGACGGCGTGTTCACGGGCGGCGTGATCACCGTCCCGGGGATCGGGGCGGGCGGCACGGCGACGATCACCGTGCGCGCCTGGGACACCGGTGCCGGAGCGACCTACGCGCTGGCCCAGGCCGCCGGCTTCGGCTTCGGGTCGTCCACCTTCCAGGTCACCGGTCTCGGCGGCGACCTGTCGCCGCCTCCCGCGCTCGACAACTTCAAAGGGATCCGCTTGGCCGACCGCTCGATCGTCGTCGGCGGCACCTTCAACGCCAAGAACTCGGCCACCGCCTCACCGCTGCTCGCCGAGGACGGCTCCAAGCTCTCCGTGGCCGCCGGACGGGTCGAGGTGCTCTTCAATGGTACCGTGCTCAACACCGCTGAGAAGACCTTGGTGGTCGACGGCGTCTTCTCCCTCGGTGTGCTCACCGTGCCCGGCGTCGCCGCGGGTGGCAACGCGACCATCACCGTCCGCGCTTGGGACGTCGGTGCGGGTGCCTCCTACGCTGTCGCCGAGGGGGCCGGCTTCGGCTTCGGTTCGTCCACCTTCTTGGTCACCGGTCTCGGCGGCGGGGTGACAGCCCCGCCGGCGTTGGACAACTTCAAAGGCATCCGCCTCGCCGGAAAAACGGTCGTGTCAGGCGGCACCTTCAACGCCAAGAACTCCTCGACCCTCTCGCCGTTGCTCACGCCGGAGGGCTCCAAGCTCCCCGTCGCCACCGGCCGCGTCGAGGTCATCTACAACGACACCGTGCTCAACACCGCGGAGAAGACGTTGGTTGTCGACGGAGTCTTCTCCCTCGGCGTGCTCACCGTCCCCGGTGTCGCCGCCGGCGGTAGCGCCACGATCACCGTCCGCGCCTGGGACACCCGCGCCGGCTCGACCTATGCCCTCGCGCAAGCCGCGGGATTCGGCTTCGGGTCGTCGACCTTCTCGGTCGTCGGCCTCGGCGGCGGACTGACCGCGCCTCCGGCGATGGAGAACTTCAAGGGAATCCGTCTCGCCTCGGGCATCACCACGGTCGCGGGCACCTTCAACGCCAAGAACTCGGGCACCGCTTCCCCGCTCCTCGCGGCGGACGGTTCGAAGCTCACGGTGGCCAACGGCCGCTTCGAGATCTTCCACGGCGACACCCTGCTGAGCATGCTGAACGACCGGCTCGATGTGGACGGCGTGTTCAGCGACGGCGTGCTCGGCGTCCCGGGTATCCCCGCGGGCGGCACGGCGGCCATCACGGTCCGGGCATGGGACGTCGGCGCCGGCGCGACCTACGCCCTCGCCCAGGCCGGGGGGTTCGGTTTCGGATCGGCCACTTTCGATGTCGTCGGCCTGGGCGGCGGGCTCACGCCGCCGCCGGCCATGGAAAATTTCAAGGGCATCCGCCTCGCGCCGCGACCGGTCGCAGGAGGCGGCTCCTTCAACGCGAAGAACTCCGCCACGCTCTCGCCGCTGCTCGGCGTCGACGGGCTCAAACTCCCGGTCGCGAAGGGCCGCTTCGAGGTCCTCTTCGGTGACACGCTGCTCAGCACGGCCAAGAACAATCTCGCCGCGGACGGCGTCTTCGCCGCCGGCGTGCTCTCGGTCCCGGGCGTCCCGGCCGGCGGCGCCGCGGCCATCACGGTGCGCGCGTGGGACATCACC
>JANNAJ010000722.1:0-4502 GCA_031384285.1 Verrucomicrobiota bacterium | reverse complement strand
TCATAAACGGAAACATCGATCCGATCAGATTGCCGACGACATCGTGGGCGTGAACCAGGACTCGTCGTGGTCCGAGAAGGAGAAAGCAGAACGACGGATCTCACCGGGCTTACATGCCGATCATTGAGCAGAAATCCGCCGGCATTGGAACCTTATTATGGAAGCAACAACGGGGGCAGGATGGGCACGCCGACAGTGCCATGATGAAAAGCGGCTACCAAGCGCTTGATGCGCGCTCCGACCGCTCAGTTCCCGCCCATCTGCGATGCGACGCGGGCGAGGTGTTGCGTGAGGAACGGGAGCAGCTGCTTCTTGCGCGAGACGACGCCGTTCATCTCGAAGATCCCGGGCGAGACCTCGGTGTGCTGGATGGCATCGAGGAACTTCTCCGGACCGGCGAGCAGCAGCAGCGACGTCTGCAGCACGACGTCGGTGACGAGCAGCGCGGAGAAGAGATAGCCGTTGGCCAAGCGGTAGGCTTCGAGCGCCGCCTGCACCTCGGCTTGCCGCGCGTGGAAGTTGTCGAAACCGAGCTCCTCGATCTGGGCGACGCTGAAGCTGTGGCCGGCCTCGGTGTACTCCTTGCAATCGGTGGTGATCGCCTGGGCCGCGGGCCTGGACACGAGCACGGAACCGGAGCGGAACAGCTTCTCGGTGAATTCCGCCGCGTCGACCCCGGCGCGCTTCTCGAGCTCCAAGAGGATCTCGGCGTCGCGCTTGGTGGTGGTCGGCGAGGTGAGGTTGAGCGTGTCGCTGACCAATCCGGCGAGCAGCAGACCGGCGATGCTCGGCGGCATCTCGACGCCGTGCCGGAAGAAGCAATCGGCCACGATGGTGCTCGTCGACCCGACCGGCTCGTTGCGGAAAAGGATCGGCTGCGACGTGGTGAAGGCGCCCAGGCGATGATGGTCGATCACCTCGATGATCTCGACCTTGTCGGCTCCGTGGACCGCTTGGGTGAGCTCGTTGTGGTCGACGAGGATGAGCTTGCGCTCGGCCTTCTTGAGGAAATCGGATTTCGACAGGATCCCGACGACGCGTTTGTCCTCGTCCACGACGGGGAAGGCCTGGAACTTCGATTCAGCGGCGATGCCGGCGACGGAGGACAGGAGCTCGTCCTGGCCGAAGGTGAGGAAATCCTCGCGCAGCAGGTGCTCCACGGCGATGGCGGAGCGGCAGAGCATCGCGGTGGTCGCGGAATCGTGCGGCGTGAGCAGGAGCGTGACCTCGTTCTGGCGGGCGAGCAGCCGGACATCCTCGGTGATGTCGAGGCCGCCGGTGACGATGACGAGGCGGGCACGGTTCGCGATGGCGAGGCGCTGGATGTCCTCGCGGTCGCCGACCACGACGACGAGTTTCTCGGGCGCGTAGTTCGGCAGGCGGGCGGCGAACGACGCGGGCTTCATCGCCGCGACCATCAGCACGAGGTCCTCCTCGACGTCGGGCGCGAAGGCGCAGATCATCTTCGCGTCCAGCGCCCGCGAGAGGCTGCGGACCGAGGCGAGGATGCGCCGGGAATCGTAGATGCGGTTGGGCGAGGGGAAGAAGAACTTGCTCGCCTTGAAGACCGACATCAGGCCGAGGCAACGGCGATCGCCGTCGAGCACGGGCAGCACGCGGATGTTCTTCCGGTCCATCATCGCCAGCGCCTCGACCACGGTGGTGCGGGGAGGGACGGAGATGACGTTGCCCTGCATGACGTCGCGGACGCGCGGCGAGACGTCGGCGACGAACTTGGGCGCGGGCACACCGAAGGTGCGCAGGACGAAGTCGATCCGCTCGTTGGTATCGCCGCAGCGCGCGGCGACGACGTCGCGCATGCCGGTCCGGCGCTTGAACTCCGCGTAGCCGATGGCCGAGCAGATGGCGTCGGTGTCCGGGTTGCGGTGGCCGATGACGAGGACTTCGCTCATGGAGCGGCCTTGGGATAGGCGATGGACCGCCGGCGTTCAACCGCGGAGCCGCGAAAAGAGATCGGCGAGACCGCGGCCGACCACCCGCACGGCATCACCGGCCTACGTCGGTCCGGTCCAGTCCGCTCCCGGCCGCAGCACGAAAATCCTCGGCACGAAATTCCCCTTGGACTTCGGCCGACGGACTTCGGACTTTCGCGCCATGTCTACATGCGTCCTCGCCATCGCCAACCAGAAGGGCGGCGTCGGCAAGACCACCACGTCGGTCAACCTGTCCGCCTGCCTCGCCGCCATGGGCAAGCGGGTGCTGCTCGTGGACCTCGACGCCCAGGCCAATGCCACGAGCGGCGTCGGCCTGGAGAAGACCGAGGGCGGCAGCGTGTACCGCCCGCTGATGGGCGAGGGCACGCTGGAGGAACGTGTGAAGGAGACGGCTTTCGCGAACCTCTCCGTGCTCCCGAGCGAGTTCGACCTGTGCGGTGCGGAAGTGGAGCTCGCGCGCACCGACGACTATCTGAACCGCCTCCGCGTCGCGTTGGCGCCGTTGCGGGACTCGGGCCGGTTCGACCTCATCGTGATCGATTGCGCGCCGGCGCTCGGGATCCTCACGCTGAACGCCTTCGCCGCCGCCGACCGGCTGGTCGTGCCGCTCCAGTGCGAATACTACGCGCTCGAAGGCGTCGCGATGATCACGCGGATCCTCAACCAGGTGCGGGAGACCGGCCTCAACCCCGGGCTGGAGCTGTCGGGCGTGCTGATGACGATGTTCGACGGCCGCACGAAGCTCGCGCAAAACGTCGTCGCCGAGGTGCGGCAACACTTCGGCGACCTGGTCTTCGACACCGTGATCCCGCGCACCACGCGGCTCGCGGAGGCTCCCAGCTTCGGCAAACCGATCACGGCCTACGACCCGTACAGCGCGGGCGCCGCGGCCTACGAGGTCCTCGCCGAAGAAGTCGCGAAACGACTCGGTATCTGATCCAGACGCCGAAAAATCCTTTGACCGGTTCCGCAGCCATAGACAAACACGCACACGTATGAACCACGCCGTCCTGACCTCCCTCAGCCTCCTTCTCGCCGCCAGCACCGCGTCGGCCGCCGATTGGGCCCAATACCGCGGCCCGAAGGCCGATGGCAGCTCGCCGGAGAAGATCTCCAAGAGCTGGCCCGCGGCCGGACCGAAGGCGCTCTGGAAGGTGCCTTCGACCGGCGGGTTCAGCTCGTTCGTGGTCGCGGGTGGCAAGGCCTTCACGCTGGAGCTGCGCAACATCGAGAGCGCCGACCAGGAGACCCTCGTGGCCCGCGACGCGGGCACGGGCAAGGAGCTCTGGCAGCAGGCCCTCGGCACGATGAAGATCAACGACGGCGGCCAGTCCGGCACCAAGGACAACAGCGGTGGCGACGGCCCGCGCTCGACGCCCGCCATCGATGGCGGTCGCGTCTACACCGTCTCCGCGAAGCTCGTCGTGAGCTGCTTCGACGCGGCCTCGGGCAAGACCATCTGGCGGCATGACCTGCCGAAGGAGTTCGCCGGACGGAACATTTCCTGGATGAACGCGGCGTCGCCGGTGATCGAGGGCGACCTCCTCTTCGTCGCTGGCGGCGGTCCGGACCAGTCGTTGCTGGCCTTCGACAAGAAGGACGGATCGGTCGCATGGAAGGCCTTCGACGAGAAGATGACCCACGCCACGCCCGTCGCGGCGACCATCCACGGGAAACGCCAGGTCGTGTTCTTCCTCCAATCCGGACTGCTCTCGGTCGAGCCCAAGACCGGCAAGGAGCTATGGCGCCACCCGTTCCCGTACAAGGTCTCCACCGCGGCGTCGCCTGTGGTCGCCGGCGACATCGTCTACTGCTCCGCCGGCTACGATGTCGGCGCGGGCGCGGCGAAGATCACCAAGGACGGAGACAAGTTCACCGCGACCGAGCTCTACCGCTTCCCGGGCAACAAGCCGCTCGCGAACCACTGGAGCACGCCGGTGCTCAAGGACGGCCATCTGTACGGCATGTTCCAGTTCAAGGAATACGGCACCGGCCCGCTCAAGTGCGTGGAGGTCGCGACCGGCAAGGTGAAGTGGGAGAAGGCCGGGTTCGGCCCGGGCCACGTGATCCTCGTGGACGGCCAGGTGATGGCGCTCAGCGACGCCGGCGAGCTCGTGCTCGTGAAGGCGACGCCCGACAGCTACCAGGAGGTCGCCCGCGCCGGTGTGCTGGGTGGCAAGTGCTGGACGACACCGGTCGTGAGCAACGGCCGCGTCTACGCCCGCAGCACCACCGAGGCCGTCTGCCTCGAGGTCGGTCCCAAGTCGGCCTCGCGCTGAGCCGGAACCGTGCGGATGGATCGGGGTGGCACGGCCAACTTGGCCGTTCTCGGCGGCAACTTGCCGCCGAGTTTCGGCACCGCCCGCGCGCCCACCAAAAGTTGCATTCCCGGCGCACCCAGAGCGGCGGGCGGGTCGCCCGCCACAACAGGCCGGTGGACTGTTCCACCCAGACCTCTACCGCACGGTTCCGGCTCAGCGCGAGGCCGATTTGGGACCGACCTCGAGGCAGACGGCCTCGGTGGTGCTGCGGGCGTAGACGCGGCCG
>JANNAJ010000665.1:0-2729 GCA_031384285.1 Verrucomicrobiota bacterium | reverse complement strand
GCCCCCCTCCACCCAGCCCAGATCTGTGGCGTTGGACGGCGCGGGCACCGTCTATGTCGCGGACACGCAAAGCCACACGATCAGGAAAGTGACCCCAACAGGATTGGTCACGACTCTGGCGGGATCTGCGGGCAGTTGGGGTAGTGAGGACGGAACCGGAAGTGCCGCAAGGTTTAGATTTCCCCAGGGCCTGGCGGTGGACGGCACCGGCAACGTCTATGTGGCAGACACGGACAACCACACCATCCGTAAAGTGACGCCGTCCGGCGTGGTGACAACCCTGGCGGGACTAGCGGGCAACCTTGACGTTCGAGACGGAACAGGAAGCGAGGCACGGTTTGGTGTTCCTAGATGTTTGGCGGTGGACAGCGGCAGCAATGTGTATGTGGCAGGCGATTTCGGTGGGGTCCGGAAAATAACCGCTGCCGGCCTAGTGACCTCACTGGCAAATACGTCGGGTATTTGCAGCGGCATCACGGTGGACACTGCGGGGAACATTTATTTAGTGAACACGGATATGTGGGCCACCGGGGTCATGCCAATCGGTGTCCGTTGGTCCACCACCATCCGGAAGGTTACGGCAATGGGCATGATGGCCACGCTGGCTGGCGGAGGCGAGGACTCCGGAAGCGCGGATGGAACAGGGCGCTCGGCGCGGTTTGGCTGGCCTCGCGGCGTGGCGGTGGACGGCGTGGGCAACCTCTACGTCGCCGACACCGGCAACCACACCATTCGGAAAGGCTACCCGGCAACCACGATTCTCACTTCCGGGCCGGGCTTTGGTTTCAAGCCCGACGGCTCGGGATTCGGCTTCAATCTCACCGGGCCAGCAGGGCAACCGGTGGTCGTGGAAGCTTCCACCGATCTGGTGAATTGGTCGCCGATCTGGACCAACACCTTCGTCGGTGAACCCCATTTCAGCGACCCGCAGTCGGCGGAGCATCCCACCCGCCTATACCGCCTCCGCGTGCCGTGAGCGGGGACCCGGGAAAAGCAGTTCAACCGCGGATGAACGCGCAGCGTCTTGGTGCGGCAGTCCTCTGCCGCTTTGCTCGGGGTCGGCGGTGCGGAGGGACGGCCAGTGAGTTCGGGGGCTCGTCTGGCAGACAAAAGCGACAGAGGACTGGCGCACTCCAAGACGCTGGCGCGCTCGCTCACGCCCCATTGCGCTCGGAGCCGCTCCATCAGCGTTCATCAGCGTTCATCCGCGGTTCAAAACCTGTGTCCCGGCTCACTTCTCCAGCTTCAGCCGCCGGAGCACGGCGTGGTAGCGAGGCTCGTCCTGGAAGTCCTTGAACGCGACGTGGACCTTGGCGCTGAGGGTGTAGGTGCGGTGTTCCTCCACGGCTTGTTCCAGGTAATCGAGCGCGCGCGGTTTGTTCTCGGCGAACGCGTGCAGGCGCGCCAGGTCGTAGGCGGAAACGAATCGCCCGGCCGCGCGCCGGTCCTCCAGCAGGGCGATCAGGCTCCGCAGACACGGGTCCGGCCCCGCTTCCTCCAAGGTGAGGCGCAGCCGCGCGGCGTCCGTCGGCGTGAGGCTGGCGAAACCTTCCAGTTCGATGAACCGCAGCCAGTCGCGCGCGGCCTCCGGACGCCGATCCAAGGCCCACAGGATCTCCGCGCGCACAAAGCGGGACTCCGGCCAGTCCGGTTGCAGCAGGATGCATTCACCCAGCGAGGTCAGGGCGTCCGCAAAACGGCCCCTGGAAGCGTGGATCAAACCCAGCCGGGCATGGGAGTATCCTTGGGAGGGTTGCTCGCGGATGGCCTGGTTGAGGATTGCTTCGGCCTCATCGAAGCGGCCATAGAACCAAAGCAGGCAGGCCAGATTGTGCCGGAGCACCCACCGATCCGGGGCCAGTCGCACCGCCTTTCGAAACATCGGTTCGGCGCGGGCAAAGTCGTAGTCGAGCGCGAGGCCGCATTCCCCCAGCCAATAAAGGGCCGGGCCGTTCTCCGGTTCCAGCCGCAAGGCGTGCTCGGCGCAGAACCGGGCGCGCCCGAGCGCCTCGCTGCCGGGGATGAAACCCTTTTCCACGGAGAGGGTCAGGGACGCCAAGAGTTGCATCCAAGCCGCCGCGTAGTTCGGATCGAGCGCCACCGCGCGTTCGTATTCCTGGATCGCATTGGAACGTCCGCTCGCGGCGAAGGTGAGCATCGTCCCGGCGCGCTCGAAGGCGTGCCAGGCGGCGTAGTTCGTGGTCCCGGACTTCTCAAAAGGGGTGGCGTTTAGTCGGGTCAGGGCGATGCGGCGGTCGCGTTCGTTTTTGAGGAGGAGGAAAGCGAGTCCCACCAGCGCGAGGGACGCCGCCATTTTCCAGGTCCACGTCCAGCCGCGTTGAAGCGAGTGGCGGCGCTTCACGGACTTGCCCGCATTCAGATGTTCGAGGTCGGCCAACAGCGCTGCGGCGGTCTGGTAGCGGTCGCGCGGGCTGGCCTGGCAGGCGCGGTGGATGATGGCGCTGAACTCGAGCAAGCGTTCGCGCTCGTGGTCGGGGCGGGTGGCGAGGTCGGCGGGTGGTTCGGGGAAGTCGCGGTGGCTTTTACCGGTGCCCAACACGTACAGCACGATGCCGAGGCTGTAGAGGTCGGCCTGCGGTGTGCCGGGGCCTTCGAGCGGGATGAAGCCTTCAGTGCCCACGAACGAGCGGTCCTGGCCCACGCCTTTCGCCGCCGCCACCAGGCCCACGTCGGCCAGCTTGGGCACGCCGCCGACAATGATGATGTTG
>JANNAJ010000623.1:0-2952 GCA_031384285.1 Verrucomicrobiota bacterium | reverse complement strand
GCCCCGTTGGGCCTCGCGGACGAACTTGTACGGATATTGACCGCCATCGTGAAGACCGCCCAGACCCGCGCCTGAGGCCCGTCCAGCCTTCACCCTTCACCCCTGACCATCTTCTCAGTGAACTTCTCCCACTTCTTCATCCGCAGGCCGATCTTCGCGGGCGTCCTGTCGGTCGTCATCTTCCTGGTCGGGTTGATCGCGATGTTCCGGCTGCCGGTCTCGGAGTACCCCGAGGTCGTGCCGCCCCAGATCGTCGTGCGCGCCGTCTATCCCGGGGCCAATCCGAAGACGATCTCCGAGACGGTCTCGGTGCCGTTGGAACAGCAGCTCAACGGCGTCGAGAACTCGCTGTACATCTTCTCCCAGGCGACGAGCGACGGCGTGATGACCCTCACGGTCACGTTCAAGCTCGGCACCGACATCGACAAGGCGCAGGTGCTCGTCCAGAACCGCGTCTCCCAGGCGCTGCCGAAGCTGCCCGAAGAGGTCCGACGCCTCGGCGTCCTCACCATCAAGTCCTCGCCGGACCTCACGATGGTCGTCCACCTCTTCTCGGACGGACGTTACGACGACATCTACGTCCGCAACTACGCGACGCTCCAGGTGAAGGACGTCCTTGCCCGCATCCAGGGGGTCGGCCAGGTGCAGATCTTCGGCTCCGGCGACTACGCGATGCGCGTCTGGCTCGACCCGGACAAGGTCGCCGCCCGCGGGCTGACCGCCGGCGACGTGGTCAACGCCATCCGCGAACAGAACGTCCAGGTCGCCGCTGGCGCGGTCGGCCAGCAACCGCTCGCCGGTCCCGTCGCCCTCGAGCTCCAGATCAACGCCAAGGGCCGCCTCGTCACCGAACAGGAGTTCGGCGACATCATCATCAAGACCGGCGCGAACGGCGAGACGCTCCGGCTCCGGGACGTCGCCCGCATCGAGCTCGGCGCCGGCGAGTTCGCCCTGCGGTCGTTGCTCGACAACCGGTCGGCCGCCGCGCTCCCCATCTTCCAGCAACCCGGATCGAACGCGCTGGAGCTCTCCAAGAACGTCCGCGCCGCGATGGAGGAGCTGAAGAAGAACTTCCCGGCCGGCCTCGACTACGGCGTTGTGTACGACCCGACCCGCTTCGTGGACAAGTCGATCGAGGCCGTCATCCACACGCTCTTCGAGGCGATCGTGCTCGTGGTGCTGGTCGTGATCCTGTTCCTCCAGACCTGGCGCGCCTCGATCATCCCGCTCGTCGCGGTGCCCGTCTCCTTGGTCGGCACGTTCGCGGTGATGATGGCGCTCGGGTTCTCCATCAACGCTCTCTCGCTCTTCGGGCTCGTGCTCGCCATCGGCATCGTCGTGGACGACGCCATCGTCGTGGTCGAGAACGTCGAGCGGAACATCGCGCTGGGCTTCGATCCCCACGAGGCGACGCGGAGGGCGATGACCGAGGTCACCGGACCCATCGTCGCCACGGCCCTGGTGCTGTGCGCGGTGTTCGTCCCGACCGCCTTCATCAGCGGTCTGACCGGCCAGTTCTACAAGCAGTTCGCCATCACCATCGCCATCTCGACGGTCATCTCCGCGTTCAATTCCCTGACGCTCTCGCCGGCGCTCTGCGCGATCCTGTTGCAAGGACACGGCGCGAAGAAGGACCTGCTCACCCGCGGCATGGACGGCGCGCTCGGCTGGTTGTTCCGGCCGTTCAACCGCTTCTTCACCTGGTCGTCCGCGAAGTACGCGAACGGCGTCCGCCGCGTGATCCGCGCCAGCGCCGTCGCCCTGGTCGTGTACCTCGGGCTGGTGCTGCTGACCGGCAAGGTCTTCAGCCTGGTCCCGGTCGGGTTCATCCCGGAGCAGGACAAGCAGTACCTCATCTGCGTCGCACAGCTGCCCGACGCCGCGTCGCTCGACCGCACGGACGCCGTGGTCCGCCGCATGAGCGACATCGCCAAGAAGATCCCCGGCGTCGCCTCGTCGGTGGCCTTCCCGGGCCTTTCGCCGAACGGCTTCACCGCCTCGCCGAACAGCGGCATCGCGTTCATCACGCTCGACGAGTTCGACAAGCGGACCGGTCCCGGGCTCTCGGGCGCCGAGATCCGCGACAAGCTGGTCGCCGCTTTCAGCGCGATCCAGGAGGCGCGGACCATCGTCATCATGGCGCCGCCCGTGAACGGCCTGAGCACCGGCGGCGGCTTCAAGCTCTACATCGAGGACCGCAACAACCTCGGCCCGGAGGCGCTCTACGGCGCGACCTGGGGGATCATCGGGCAGGCCTACGCCACCAACGTCCTGCAGGGCGTGTACTCGACCTACCAGGTCAACGTGCCGCAGCTCGAGGCCGACGTGGACCGCGTCAAGGCCAAGTCGCTCGGGGTGCCGCTCACCTCGCTCTTCGAGACGATGCAGATCTACCTCGGATCGCTCTACGTGAACGATTTCAACCGCTTCGGCCGCACCTACCAGGTCATCGCGCAGGCCGACGCCCCCTACCGCGACCGCCTCGACGACCTCGTCCGGCTCAAGACCCGCAACTCCAGCGGGCAGATGGTCCCGCTCGGATCGATGATGACGGTGAAGGAGAGCGCCGGACCGGACCGCGTGATGCGCTACAACGGCTATCCCGCCGCCGAGATCAACGGCGCGCCGGCGAACGGCTACAGCTCCGGCCAGGCCGAGGCCTTCATCGAGGACCTCGCCAAGCGGAGCCTGCCCGCCGGCATGAGCTACGAATGGACCGAGCTCACCTACCAGCAGCGCATCGCGGGCAACACCGCGATCTACGTCTTCCCGCTGTGCCTCTTCCTGGTGTTCCTCGTCCTCGCCGCGCAATACGAGAGCCTCACCCTGCCGCTCGCCATCATCCTCATCGTGCCGATGTGCCTGCTCTGCGCGATGGTCGGCGTGATGCTGAAGGGCACCGACAACAACATCTTCACCCAGATCGGCCTGATCGTGCTCGTCGGCCTCGCG
>JANNAJ010000555.1:0-7161 GCA_031384285.1 Verrucomicrobiota bacterium | reverse complement strand
GCTTACAACGTGCTGCCGTGCGTCTCGCCGGCAGAGGGCTCGCACGGCTCGGACGGCGTGCGCGTGCGGAAAGGTCCCACGGGGCGGGATTCGACGAGCCTCTGCCGGCAAGATGCCGGCAGCACGTTCCGCCGATCCATATCGACTCTTGGTGGATACCGGCGGAACTCGGCTTCACGTTGCGGGCGGCTTGCCCTGCAAGCCGAGCGGGTTGCCGGGGGGCGACTCGCCAACGGTCCGAACAGAGATCACCCCGACTTGGTATGAGGCCCACCGCGCCGGCGCGGCAACGCACCCCCTCGACGCAGCTCACCAACCCGATTTCACGACCGAGCAGACGCGCTCGACATCGCCGAGGTCCATCTTCCCGTGCAGCGGCAGGACGAGGTAGCGGTCCTCCAAAGCATCCATGTTGGCGAAACCCTGCTTCCGTCCGCCGAAGATCGAGTAGCGGTCGTTGCGGTAGTGGACCTGGCCGGATTCGATCCGGTGCTCGCGGAGCTTGCGCATCAGCCCGACGCGGTCCTCGACCAGCACCGTGCAGAGCCAGGCCGCATGGGTCCGTTCGGTATGGCCCGCCCCGATCAGCTCGATGCCGGGCACGCCCGCGAACCCGCGGACGTAGGCGTCCAGGAGCGACTGGCGCTTCTCCAACGTCGACGCGTATTCATCCAAGGCCGCCAACCCGAGCGCGGCGGCGAGGTCGGTCATCTGGTACTTGTACCCGACCTCGGTGATGTCGTTCTCCCAGACCCCGAGCTGCTTCGCCGAGCGGTCGATGCCGAACCAGCGCAGCCGCTTCGCCTTCTCCACCAGCCCCGGGTCGCGCATCATCAGCATGCCGCCGTCGCCGGTGGTCATCAGCTTGATGGCCTGGAACGAGAACATCGTGAAGTCGGACAGCCCGCCGACGGCGCGCCCTTTGTAGGCGGCCCCGAGCGCGTGCGCGGCGTCCTCGATGAAGACGAGCCCGTGCTCCCGGGCGATGGCGTGCAGCTCGTCGAGGTCGCACGGGAGCCCGCCGTAGTGGACGCACACGATCGCCTTGGTCCGCGGCGTGATGAGCGTGCGCACGTGCGCCGGATCCATGTTCAGCGTGCGCGGCTGGACGTCGGCGAACACCGGCTTCACCCCCATGTAGAGGAACGGGATGTTCGTGGCCGTGCAGGTGAAGACCGGCGCGATGACCTCGTCGCCCGGGACCAGGCCGGCCAACATGTAGGCGAGGTGCAGGGCATCGGTCCCGGAACCCACGGCAAGAGCGTCGTGGTCCGGCGCGACCAGCGCGGCGAACCGCCGCTCGAATTCGGCCACCCGCGGCCCTTGGCCGATCCAGCGGGATTCGAGCACCTGCTGGACGGCTCGAGCCGCCCCCGCAGGGATATGCGGGTGGAACAGGACGATGTTGCCATCGCCCGGTTCCAACACCGGGAACTCGTTCATGGGGCGATGGTGGGACACTCTGGGGTACGGATCTCGGACATCGGCGCGGGCGTTTCGTACGCTATAACATGCAGACCTCAAGCACCAACTTCTCCCCGGAAATCATCATCGTACCGGCTCTTCTGGAAGCACGGCTGCGTCCGCGCGGGTTGTGCTGCCACAGGATTTCCGTGCCGTCGGGTGCTCCGACCGGGCACGCTGCATCCATGAACGCATTGCCGAACACCCGGTCCTGCTACGTCTGCGGCATCGAGAACCCGATCGGGCTGCGGCTCGGGTTCCAGTCGGACGAGGCCCGCACGGTCGCCGAGACGCGCTTCAGCTTCCGGCCCGAGTTCGCCGGATTCCGCGACACCGTCCATGGCGGCGCGATCGCCACGGTGCTGGACGAGGTGATGGTCTGGGCCATCGGCGTGGCGGCGAAGCAGTTCGTCTACTGCGCCGAGCTCACGGTCCGCTACCAGCGCCCGGCGCGGCCCGGCGCCGAGCTCGTGGCCCGCGGCGAGGTGACCGAGGACCGACGCGGCCGCCTGTTCACCGCGCGCGGCGAACTCCGCGACGCCAGCGGCGTGCTGCTCGCCGAATCCACCGGCAAGTATCTCCCCGTCCCCGCTGCGGTCGGCGCGCAGGTGCTGGAGGATTTCGTGGGCGAAGTGCCCGAGTTCCTCCGACCTGCCGCGGCGAGAGCGTGACCGGGACGACCGAGCGGCACGCGACCCCGTCGTTCCGGTTGGACGGGGTCGCGTCCGGCAAGCGGCGGGACGACGATGTCCGGACAGAAGCGGCCCGGACATCGGGCCTGCGTTGCATCCAAGACGGGATTCGGCCATCACGTGGAGGTGACCGGGACGGACGAAGTGTTCTCACCGATGGGCCCGCGGTGGCTGGCGCGATGGATCATGGCCACCGCTGTCCTGTTGGTCGTCTTGCAATCGTCGTGAAGCCCGCGCGCCGGGCGTGGCTCGACCGTCGGGCGGCAGGATTCGTCGCCGTGGCGCGGGACGCGATGACGGCGCAGAAATGGCCCTTGGCCGCGGCCAACCTGCGGGCCGCGGCGTCGATCAACCCGCAGTTGCCCGACGTCGTCCGGGCCTCGGCGGAGTTCGATGCGCTGGTCGGCGGCAGGAACGAGCTGGAGCACTGGTCGAGGCTCGATGCCTTGGGGCAGATGACGGACCCGGACCGGATGGCCTACGCGCGGGCGGCGCTGGATGCCCGGCGCTTCGAGCTGTCGCGGGTGGTGCTGCTCGACCTGAAGAAGACCCGCGCCACCGACCCCGACGTGCTGCGGATGGTGTCCGAACTCTTCCTGATGGCCGACGACATCGAGCACGCCTGCCAAGCCGCGATGGAAGCCTTGGCCGTCGCCCCGTTCCGCGCGGACGTGGCCATCCACGCCAGCGTCCTCCAATTACGGGCCGGAGGCCGCAGCCGGCGGCAGGAAGCCGTCGACCGCCTGATGGCCCTCGTCGCCCGCGGCGGCGGCGACGGGGCGACGGCCGCCCGCCAACTCATCAAGCTCGGGCGCTTGGATCCCGACCACGAGAAGCTGTTGCGTCGGCTCGCGGCGCAGCATGCGGGATCAGGACTTGACGCCCGCTGCGTGCTGTTCGCGCTCGACCTGCGGGCGGAACCCCACTGGGAAAAGGACCTGCGCGCGGAGTTCATCGCCAAGACCGGTTTCAACCCCGGGACGGATGCGGGGCGGCAGGTGATCGCGTGGATGATCGAGATGGAACAGTTCGCCGCGGTCCTCGCGCTCTTGCCGGAGATGAAGGCGGCGGCCGATGACGACCTGGCCTCGGCGCGGTTGTTCTCGCTCACCGCTGCGGGGGACTGGAGGCCGATGGAGCGCCTGCTCGACGAGGCGGACGGGAAGATCGCACCGGGATTGCAGAGGTTCTACCGGGCGCAGGTCGCCCACCTCGCGGGGCGCACCAACGAGGCCGCCCTACGTTGGAAGGTCGCCATCGCGGAGAACCAAGACAACCCGCGCGTGATGGAGTTCATCGCGCACCAAGCGGAGGCGATCGGAGCCGCCGATGAAGCGGCCCGTGCCTGGGCCACCCTCTTGGGCGACCCCGGTCGGGCCTACAACGCCGCCCGGGAGATCTTCCGCATCGGCGGGGACGGCCACCATCTGGACCCCGTCCATTCCGCCTACAAGACGTTGGCGAAGCTGCGGCCCGATCGGTCGGACTTCCAGCTGGGCCTCGCCTTCCACCAACTGCTGCTCCGGCTCGACGAGGACGATGCGCAGGCGGTCGTGCGGCGAGGACCGGAGAAGTTCGCCGACCGCGCCTTCTACTCCGTCACCGCGGCGCTCGCCGCCTTGCGGGCCGGCGACCTCGACGCCTCGCTCCGCTGGCTCGATGCCTCCGGGATCCAGTGGGAGAACGCGAGACGGACGTGGCAGGTGATCCGGATCGCCGTGGTCGGAGCGTCCGGGCAACGGAGCTTCGCCCGGACGTTGGCTCGGGATCTGGATCCAGGCGCGCTCTCGGTGCCGGAAGCAGTGTTGGTGGGCGATCACCTGCCGTGAGGCGAAGCATGCCCGGGATCAGACCTTCGCTCGGCGCGCCCGATGCCGGCGATACCAGCCCGCGGCCACCATCGCGCCCAAGAACACACCCGCGCCGACCGTCGCCGGCTCCGGGACGGCGATGGCGAAATCGTCGACACTGAGGCCGTCGTCTCTGCCGGCGACGGCGAGGTCCTGCCACCGGAGCTTGAACGTCCCGCCGTTCGCGATGCTCAGCCCGGTGATCACCGCGCTGGTGCGGGTGAAGTTCGGCGCATTGTTGCCGACAAGCGCCCCCGTGGTGGCCGGGTTCGGCGAGGCGAAATCCAAGTCGGTCACCGCGGTCCAAGTGCCGGTGGTGAGCGAGCTCCCAGCGGTGGTGCTGTAAGCGAAGTTCAGCTTGTCGCTAGAAGCGCTGGTCCCGCCGCGCCACTGCTCGCCGGTATAGGCGATGCTGAGCTCCGTGACAGTCCGCCCGGTGTCGTTCTGGAAATAGAAACCGATCGTCCGGGTCGCCCCGTTGTCGAGGCTGCCCAACGCCCGTTCCGCGCTGCTTGTGGCACCGAAAAGATAATACCCGGCAGTTCCCGATGACCCGTCCCCTGCGGTGACGGTCGTCCCGGCGGTGCCCGCGATCCATCCCGTGGGCAAGGTCGTGGTCGAACCCGACGAGATGGTGCTGTTGAAGTCCTGCGTGTAGTAGCCGAAGTAGCTGGTGATCGATTGCTGCGCCAAAGCACCCGGCACGAAGCCGGCCAACCCCAAGGCGCAAACGATGATCCGACGCATATCCATCCAAAGACGGGTCCTGACGAGCACCGCTGCCGATACGGACCGAGCTATTTTTAGCAGATGGGATGCCCTTCTCAATCCCGACAATTTGCTTAACTCATGACAGGCAAGGCCTTAGCGGAGGCGATAAAAGCCATCCCTCAGGAACCAGTCCTCCGAAGCTCAGGGGCCATCATCCGGGCCGGTAGCCTCTTGCCGCTCCATTGGAAGATGCCGCCGGGAGTCGGTGGACGAACGGCTTTCGATCCGCAACTTGGGTGCGCTCGGACGTCTGTCTCGACCCGGATACGGTTCCAGGCTCCGGCACGTCGGCGAAATACCGGTTCCTCCCTCAACCGCGTCGCCTCGGAAGTCGATCCGCCGGTGCGGCGGCTCGACCGCTGGCCCAGGGGACCGATGCGGACCGCGCCGTGAGCGGGCGCGCATCCGGCCAGCCGAACCGCACCGGCGCAGCCTCAGGTGAGCCGGCGCGTTTCCAACTCCTCGCTTCACTTCCGGCGAAAGCATCCTACCGTCCCGCCCGACCACATGAAGACCGCCGCATTTCTCCTTGCCGTCGCCGCTTCGCTGACGGCGGCCTCCTCCGTCTCCGCCGCCACGACCCGGGTCGGGCTCCAGCTTGTCGCCGACGGCGTGGTGGCACCGTTGAGCTTCAATCCGCTGCCCGGCGGCGGCGCGCTCGTCGCCGACCAAGTGGGCCAGATCCGCCGGTGGCAAGGCGACGGCAAGCTCGCGGAGACGCCGGTGCTCGACCTGGCTACCAAGCTCTCGAAGGTCAACCATGGCGCCTTCGACGAACGAGGCCTGCTCTGCCTCGCCCTGCATCCCGGCTTCAAGGCGAACCGCCGCGTCTTCGCCACCTACACCGCGCCGCGCCGCGCCTCCGCCCCGGCCGACTTCGACTGCACCCTTCGCGTCAGCGAGTTCATCTTGCCCGCCGGCGAGCCGCTGCGGATCGATCCCGCCTCGGAGCGGGTCGTGTTCGAGGTGGACAAACCGTACTTCAACCACAACGGCGGCCGGATCGCCTTCGGCCCCGACGGCATGCTGTACATATCGGTCGGCGACGGCGGCGGACCGAAGGGCTGCGACATCGGCAACGGCCACGCCCCGGAAGGCAACGGACAGAACCTCCGCACCCATCTCGCCAAGATCCTCCGCATCGACGTGGACGGCCGCGACGACGCGCGCGGCACCGCATACCGCATCCCGAAGGACAACCCCTTCGCCGACGGCAAGGACGGCCTGTCCGAGATCTACGCGTACGGCGTGCGCAACCCGTGGGCGATGACCTTCGACCGCGGCGGTTCCCACCAGCTCTACGTCGCCGATGTCGGCCAGATGCGCTGGGAAGAGGTCGACGTGATCGTGAAGGGCGGCAACTACGGATGGCCTCTGCGCGAAGGGTTCGACGGCTTCGACCGCGAGCATCCCGAGCTCGCACCGACCGCTCCGAAGGCGGAGAAGGGCCTTCGCGGCGAGCCGTTGATCGATCCGATCGCGGCCTACAAGAACGTGGGCGGCTTCAAGGGCGATCCCGAGGTGCTGGGCAACAGCGTGACCGGCGGCTTCGTCTATCGCGGCAAGGCGCTGCCGGAGCTCGCGGGCCACTACCTCTACGGCGATTGGTCCGGCGCGCAGGGCACGCCCCAAGGACGCCTCTTCGTCGCGCGGCGTCCGTCCGACGGCAAGGGCCGCTGGACCGTCGAGCCCTTGCGCGTGGACGGCCCGGGCAAGCTCTTCGGCTGCGTGACCGCGTTCGGCCAGGACGACGACGGCGAGATCTACCTGCTCACCACCGGCTCGACCACCCTCGCCCCGGGCCGCGGCAAGATCTGGCGGATCATCCCCGCGCCGGTCGTGAAGGCGGACTGACCGACCGACGAGCGGACCGGCGGCGCAGTGATGCGGGATAGCGTCACCGACAAGGACGCTTGTCGGGAACGTCCTCGCACTTTCGCCTTTGCCACGGCGGCGCCTTGCGCACACTCCGGCCCGCACCATGAGCAAATCCGCCAAGACCGCCGCCAAGACCAAGACCGCACCCGCCGCCGAACGCGCTTTCTCGTCCATCGTCGTGGACGGCATCGAACGCGCGCCCAGCCGCGGCATGCTCTACGCCACGGGCTTCAAGAAGGAGGACTTCAGCCGGTCGCAGGTCGGCGTCGCCTCGACCTGGAGCATGGTCACGCCGTGCAACGTCCACATCGACGTGCTCGCGCGCCACGCCGCCGAGGGCGTGTCGGGCGCCGGCGGCAAGCCGCTCATCTTCAACACCATCACCGTCTCGGATGCGATCTCGATGGGCACCGAGGGCATGAAGTACTCGCTGGTGTCGCGCGAGGTGATCGCCGATTCGATCGAAACGGTGATGGGCGCCGAGGGACTCGACGCGCTCGTCGCAA
>JANNAJ010000505.1:0-1672 GCA_031384285.1 Verrucomicrobiota bacterium | reverse complement strand
GAGCAGGCCGGGGCCGACGGCGCCGACCGTCTTGCCGTCGACGACGACCGTCGCGTGTCGGACCCGTTGGACGACAGCCCTCAAATCCTCACTTCCGTTCCGCCAGCGCTTAGAGGCCCTCGAGCCCCTTGGCGAAATCCGGCCCGATGAACTTGTCCATCGCCAATCCCATCCAGCGGTAGAACGGGTTCCCGCCCATATCGCCGTCGTCGGTCCAGGTCACCGTCGTGCCGTTGCCCGAGGCCTCGAAGCGCATCGTCCCGACCGACTTGAACTGCCCGTGCTCGAACGCGAGGTCGTAGGTGAACTCGGTCGGCGCCGTGACCTGGGTCAGCTTCATCTCGCCTTGGCCGGATTTCTGTCCGTCCCATGACATGATCGAGCCCGCACCCGCCGCAGGTCCCGAGATGGTGCGCTTCATCGTCGGGTCCATCTTCAGGTTCCAAGCCGTCCAGTCCTCCCACGTCCTGAAATCGGACGCGATGGCGAAGACCTTCTCCGGCGGCGCGGAGACGTTGGCGCTGCGTTCGACGTGGTACCGGGCCGGCAGGAAGAAGCCGACCAAGGCGAAGCCCGCGACGAGCGCGACGAGGAAAACCAGGATGCGTTTGACGATCTTCATGGGATGGATGGAAGGACCGGCGGCGAATGGACCAAGATCCGTCCGCGTTTCCCACCCGAAAAAACCGTTGTAGGCGTCCGTCCCGCGACCCACCCTTCCGGCCCTTTTATGCCAGAAACGCCCTTCCAGCATGTCTCCGACCTCTGGGTCGACGCCAATGCCGCCAAGCTCAGCGGCATGGACCGCCTCGTGTACCGCTCGAACCGCCTCGGCGCGGACCAGCGCATCACCAACACCGGCGGCGGCAACACCTCGTCCAAGCTGATGGAGCGCGACCCGCTCACCGGCGAGCTCGTCGAGGTCCTCTGGGTGAAGGGATCCGGCGGCGACCTCCGCACCAGCCTGCGCGAGAACTTCTCCTCCCTCTACCAGTCGAAGCTCATCGGCCTCCAGAAGTCCTACGCCGCCCGTCCCGACAAGGGCCTCAAGTCCCGTGCCGAGGACGACATGGTCGCGGCCTACAACCACACCACCTTCGACCTCAACCCGCGCGCCTCGTCCATCGACACGCCGCTCCACAGCTTCATCCCCGGGAAGTTCGTGGACCACATGCATCCGAACGCGATCATCTCCATCGCCGCCAGCGCCCGCTGCGTGGAGCTGACGAAGGAGATCTTCGGCGGCGTGATGGCCCACGTGCCCTGGATGCGCCCCGGCTTCGAGCTCGGCCTCGCGATGCAGGCGATCGTCCAGGCCGACCCCAAGGCCAAGGCCATCATGATGGGCCAGCACGGCTTCATCTCGTGGGCGGACGACGATAAGGAGTGCTACCTCCTCACGCTCTCGCTGATCGAGAAGGCCGCCCTCTACATCGAGGCCAAGTACCAGGCCAAGGGCGGCGACGCCGCGGCCTTCGGCGGCGCGAAATCCGTGTCGCTCGCCCCCGAGAAACGCGCCGAGACCTTTGCCGCCGTGCTTCCGTGGCTGCGCGGCCAGGTCTCCCAGCAGAAACGCTTCATCGGCACGGTGCAGGACGACGACAAGATCCTGCGCTTCGTGAACTCGAAGGACGCCGCCCGCCTTGCCGAGCTCGGCACCAGCTGCCCGGAC
>JANNAJ010000499.1:0-2099 GCA_031384285.1 Verrucomicrobiota bacterium | reverse complement strand
CATGCCGCCGTAGCTGTCGACGATGATCTTGCGGCCGGTGAGGCCGGTGTCACCCTGCGGTCCGCCGACGACGAAGCGGCCGGTGGGGTTGATCAGGAACTCGGTGGCGCTGGTCAGCAGCTTCGCCGGCAGCACCTTCTTGATCACGTTCTCGATGCAGAAATTCTCGATGTCCTTGTGCTCGGCATCCGCCGCGTGCTGCGTCGAGATGACGACGTTCGAAATGCCGACCGGCTTGCCGTTGTCGTAAATCACCGAGACCTGCGACTTGGCGTCGGGACGCAGCCACGGCGCCTTGCCCGACTTGCGGATCCTGGTGAGCTCGCGGCCGAGGCGGTGCGCGAACATGATCGGCGCCGGCATCAGCTCGGGGGTTTCGTTGCTGGCGTAACCGAACATCAGGCCCTGGTCGCCGGCACCCTGCTTGGCGGTCTTCTTGCCCTTGGCCTTGCGGGCATCCACGCCCTGCGCGATGTCGGCCGACTGCTGCGTCACGAGCACGTTCACAAACACCTTGTCGGCGTGGAACACATCGTCATCGTTGACGTAACCGATTTCACGAATCGCCTCGCGGGCGAGCTGCACGTAGTCGAGCTTCGCCTTGGTCGTGATCTCGCCGCCGATGACCACCACGTTCGACTTCACATAGGTCTCGCAGGCGACGCGGCTGAACTTGTCCTGCGCGAGGCAGGCGTCCAGGACGGCATCGGAGATGGTGTCGGCGACCTTGTCGGGATGGCCTTCGCCGACGGATTCGGAGGAGAAGATGAAGCGTTTGCTCATGACTGTTTTGTTAGATGTGACGGACTCGGACGCCAACGTATTGACGTATCTCGATGCGTTGATATGTCGCCGGAATAGCCGCGTCAACGCGCGTTTTCGGATTCTTGAGGTCCGCCGCGGAAGTTCCGGAGAAGGTCAGCGGCCGACGGCTTCGACCTGCCCGTCGGGGCGCACGCGGATCTCCGCGGCTCCGGCCGGGACGGATGAGACCGTCTCCTTGCCGCCGGGCCAACGCACCAGGACCTCGGTCGCGGGGGCGGGCCCGCCGAGCACCGACACCAAACCGTCTTGCGAACCGGATCCCGATCCGGCGTGCAGCTCATGCCGGGGCCCGACGTGTGAGCCGGACCGCAGCCGCAGCGACGCGCCGATGGCATCAGGGTTCGCATCGGGGCCGTCGAGCCGGACGCGGAGCCCGGGCTTCGCGCCGATGTTCCGGAACAACCGCGTGGCGCCGCCGTTCTGGGTGATCACGAGGTCCAGCCGTCCGTCCCGGTCGTGGTCGGACACGGCGACGCCGCGTTGCTCGCCGACGACCTGGATGCCGCTCGCGCCGGCATCCATCGCGCGGAGACCGCCGCGGCCGTCGCCCTTCAGCACGAGGCCGCTCCCGGCGTCGTGGCGCGGCAGCTCCGGCTGCACGCCGAAGAAGTTCTGGGCCAGAACCACGTCGTCGTGCCCGTCGCCGTCCAGGTCCGCGATGGCGATCCCGAATGCCGGCGACATCTGCGCCTCGACCGGCAACGCATGCGCCTCGAAGTGGTCGCCCCGGTTGAGGAAGAGCGTCGTCTCCAGGCACGTCGCCTCGACGACCGCCGCACGCGGCAAGCGGTCGCCCAGGATCTCCTCGATGCCCGCGGTGCTGTAAGCGGCGTTCGAGCGGAAGCGTCCGGAGAGGAACGGCATCGCCTTCGCCAGCACCCCGAGCTGGCGTTCCGGGACGTACTTGCCGAGCCCCGCATCGTAGCGGGCCTCGACGAGGTCGTGGACGCCATCGTCGTCGAGGTCGCCGTGATAGATCCGCAGCGGCCGGCCGCGACCGGATTGGTAGGGCGTGTCGCGGCCCCAGTTGCTGGCGACGATGTCCATCTGGCCGTCTTCGTCGAGATCGCCGACCGCGACGCCGTTCCACCAACCTGTGAGCTCCGCGAGACCGAGGGCGCGGGTGGTCTCGGAGAACTTACCGTGATCGTTGTGGAAGACGCGGACCGGGCCCCAATCGCAGGCCAGGACGAGATCAGGCCAGCCGTCGCCATCGAGATCCGAGAACACCGCGCCGCTGACCATCCCGACCTGGGCGAGCACCCGGTTGTCCG
>JANNAJ010000492.1:0-3348 GCA_031384285.1 Verrucomicrobiota bacterium | reverse complement strand
CATGAAGCTGTGGAAGCGGCGGATCTGCCAGAGCAGTTCGCTCTCCGTGCCCGGCCATTTTTCGGAGAAGGCGGACGCCAGCGGCCCGGCCATGCGATAGCCGCGCATCAAGATGATGTCGCCGATCTCGCCGTTCTGGATACGGTCGTGCAATTCGATGAGCGACTTGCTGTGCCGCGACATGAGCCCGACGCCGACCTTGAGGTTCTTCGCCTTGGCCTCCTCTCCGAGCGCGTACATCTTCCGGGCGGACGGCCCGTCGGCGATCAGCGGCTTCTCCATGAACACGTTCAGGCCCTTCGAGATGGCGTAGGTGAAGTGGACCCAGCGGAAGGCGAGCGGCGTGGTCATGATGACGACGTCGCCCGGCTTGAGGGCGTCCATCGCGTGCTTGTAGCCGTCGAAGCCGATGAACTTGCGCTCGGGCGGCACGTCCATCTTGGCGGAGTAATCGCCGCTGAGCCCTTCATAGGTGGCCTTCATCCGGTCCTCGAACACGTCGGCCATCGCGACGAGCTTCACCGGGCCGTTCTTGACGCTCATCGCGTTGGCGGCGGCACCTCCGCCGCGTCCGCCGCAGCCGACAAGGGCGACCTGGATTGTGTTGTTCTCGGCAGCGTGGACGTGCGGGACGACCATGCCGGCGAAGGCCGTGGCCGCGGCGATGGTCCCGGTGTTCTTCAGGAAGACACGCCGGGACGTGGGGAGAGCGAGAGTTTCAGTGGACATGCGGAGAGGTTCCGCCCGCCGGCGAAGCGGTGTCAACTTCGGAGACTCGTGCCGGGCAAGAATCCTGGTGCGCCGCGCAGCGCGGCCGCACGGCCGCACGGCCGCACGGCGACACGACCGGATCACAGGATCCTGCGAGCCGCGGGCGCCAGCCGGACCAGCCACGCCACCGCGAAGCTCGCGACGATGCCGAGCACGGTGAGCAAGGGCGCCTTCACGAACGGACCGCCCGGGATCGGACGCAGCAACGGCGTCAGCGCGACGAGCACCGGCGCATGCAGCACATAGACGACGAACGAATGCGCCGACATCCAACGCGCGACGGCACCGTCCGAGTCAAACCGTCGCCGGGACCAGGCCAACGCGCCCAACCCGAGCCCGAGTCCGGACACTTGTTCCCAAGCCGCCAGACCAAGTGCCTGGAGATGCCAGCCGCCTTTGAACGGCGCGAAGTCTCCGGTTTTCGCCACACCGCCGACCGCAAGCAGGCCACCCAACGCCAACGGACCGCCGACCAGGGCCATCCATCCCGCACGGGCCGCGAGCCGGGAGGAGGCCAGCGAGTCGATCCAACCATGCCGGCCTGCGAGCACTCCTGCGGCGAAAACCGCGACGTACTGCGGGAAGAAGCAGAGCTGCATGTTCAGGACGTTGGTGTCGATCGGTTGCACCAACCGGATGGCGAACGTCGTCACCACCAGCAGGACACCGAATCCCGCGACCGCCCCGGTGCGCGGCGCCGGCCTCACGTCGGGCAAGGCGGCGACAGGGCGCCATCGCCGCCACGCCGCGAACACCGTCGAGAAGACCAAGAGCGCGATGGCGAACCACAACGGCCCGCTGCCGTGGAGCACGCGCGTGCTGGTCAGATAGCGCTCGTAGAGCTGCGAGGAAGGCGGCCAGTCCGGTTGACGCAGCAGCACGTAGACCATGAACGGGTGGAGGACCACCATGTAGAGCAGCGCGGGCACGCCGAGCCGCAACAACCGCTCGCGCACGAAGCCGCCCGGGCCGCGACGGGCGCACGCGCCGTGCGCGAACGCGCCCGCGAGGAAGAACATCAGGCCCATGAAGAACGCCTGCAGGTGCCCTTGCCAGAAAAGGAACGTGAGCTTCACCGGTAGACCCGGCTCGGGGGCCTCGTTCACGTACCAGCTGCCGACGTGGCTGTAGGTCACGCAGGCGTGCATGTTCACGACCAACAACACCGCCGCGGTCCGCAGATTGTCCACCCAAGCGGAACGGGACCGGGGAGCGCTCATGCGCGGCAGCATGCGGATATCTTTCGGGGCCGGCAACCGATCCTGGGCCGATCCCCAGGGCCGACGGAGACCCCGCGGATCGCGCCCCAAGCTCGGCGGCGGCGGGAGTGCGGGTCCCAGGGCCCACGCGGCCTCGGGGAGAACGCGAAGACCCCGACCTGCGATGCGTCCTTGGCCGGCAACGGTCGGCGACCGCAGAGTCGCGGTGTGAGCCCCACCGATCTCCTGAAGCCGCAGCTGGAAGCCAAGTTGCCCGCAACGCTCGACCTGCTCCGGCAGATGGTCGGCATCAACAGCTGGACGCGGAACCGCGCCGGTGTGGACCGCCTGGCCCGGGTCACCGCGGAGGCGTTCGCGGACCTCGGGTTCACGGCCGAGCACGTCCCGTCGGTGGAACCGGCGCACGGCGACCATCTGGTGCTCACCCGACCGGGAAGATCGGCGAAGTCGGTCGCGATGGTCGCGCATCTCGACACGGTCTTCCCGCCGGAGGAGGAGGAGCGGAACGATTTCCGGTGGTTGCCCGAAGGCGACCGGATCTACGGCCCGGGCACCGAGGACATCAAGGGCGGCACGGCGATGATGTGGATGGTTCTGCACGCGCTCCGGGAGCAGGCGCCGGAAGCCTTCGACGCCGTGACCTGGAGGCTCTTCTGGAACTCGTCGGAGGAGGTCTTGTCCGAAGATTTCGGCGTCCTGTGCCGGTCGCGCTGCGATGACGGCACGCTCGCCGCCCTCGTGTTCGAGGCGGAAGGCCGGAGCGGGGACACGCGCCGGCTGGTGGTGGCCCGCAAGGGCCGGGCGACGTGGCGGGTCGATGTCGCCGGGCGCGGAGCGCACGCGGGCGGCCGCCATGCCTCGGGCGCGAACGCCATCGTGCAGCTCGGCGCGACGGTCGGCCGCATCGCGGCGCTGACGGACCTTGCGCGGGACCTGACCTTCAACGTCGCCTCGGTCTCCGGCGGCGGCGGGCTCAACCGCGTGCCCCATGCGGCGACGGTATCGGGCGAGTTCCGCGCCTTCGATCCGGCGGTGCAAGCCCGGGCCAAGTCCGAGCTGCTCGCCTTGGCCGGGCCCGGCGAGATCGCGAGCGTCGAGGGCGGCCATGCCTGCCAGGTCGGGGTGACCATCCTGGACGAGAGCCCGGCGTGGCCGCGGAACGCGGGCACGGACCGGTTGCTGGCGCTTTGGCAGGAAGCGGGCGTGGAGGCCGGCCTGCCGATCGGGAGCGAATCACGCGGCGGCCTGAGCGACGGCAACCAGATCTGGCACGCCGTGCCGACGTTGGACGGCCTCGGTCCGTCGGGCGACAACGCGCATTGTTCCGAGCGCAGCGTCGACGGTTCGAAGCTGCCGG
>JANNAJ010000412.1:0-1899 GCA_031384285.1 Verrucomicrobiota bacterium | reverse complement strand
CGTATTTCCGCGAATCCTGTTCCCCCAAGTGCGGTGTGCAGTGGGTGATATGCAACGTCCATTGATTGCCCGAGCGTTTTGTCTTCCCCGATTCGTCCACCATCAGGGGCTTCATGCCTGGCTCTGCCATCCCCTCTCCCTGCTGTTGCTGTGGTCGGTCAGCGCGTTCTTGCAAGCTCCCAGAGCGTGCGCCGGGTCGATCGGCGGCACCCATCCCGTGGTGACATCCGACGATGACTGGGACCAGGCGCTCGCCACGATCCGGATCCCTGTTTCCTTCCCAGAGCGCTTTGCCAAACAGCCGGCCATGCGGGTCTGGCTGGATCCGGCGTGGACGGACTACGGGCCGCGGATCACCAGCCTGACGACCGACGGGTTCGAAGTGGAGATTCCGGCTGCTCCGGTGCCGCTGCCCGCCCGCCCGGCCCGAGCGGAAGAGAAATTCGCGGATGAAACCGTCGTTGGGTTCATCGGGGGACGGCCCGCCTTGGTGGAGCTCAAGTCCGACGGGGAGTTGTTTGTCCACCATGCCAGCGGACTGTCGGAGTCGGAGGAGTCGAGAACGGAGCGGGTGGACCTGCTTCCCCTGTCCTTGGGGGAGGGGATTCCCAGGGCCGCGACGCTCACCGATAAGCGCCTGGTGCTGCTTTGGACCGGGCCCATGGGGCTGTGCGTCAGCCGGGCGGCTGGCCCGTTCGGGGAGGCACCGTGGACGACCGAGGTGATCACCGCCGCCGTCCCGGAATTCACCGCGGCCAACGTCGCTGAAGTCGGAGGGCGGCTGGCGGTGAGCCTTGTCCTCAGGGAAAAGTCCGAGACAACGCAGGAACGGGTACTGGTCAGCCTCTGGACCGAGGGGACGCCCGGAGGCGGTTCGTGGACCGCACGGTTCCAGCATCCGGTCACGTTGCCACTGCTGGAGCAGATGACCTATCACAACCTTGCCACCCGGGTAGGGCAGGTGGATGGGCACATTCTCGTCTCTGTGGGAAATGTCTCGATGAGGTCCCAGTTCGGCTGCCTACAGGCCTGCTTTTATGTCCGGAGTTCAACTGGCAAAACCGTGTGGCTGATCGCAGATCCGGCCCGGTCTCAGCCGAGGGTTGAAGCGGCGGCCACGGGACCCTGGACCCAGGTGCTGAACAGGGACGGACGGACGTTCATTGTGACGCGTGAGGTCACGCCGGACACGTTCGGCGGCCTCAGCCTTCGCGGACCCGAACTCCAGGCCTTTCCCCGGACTTTCCACTGGGAAGCCGCAGACGGGCCGCGAATCCTCATCCGCGGTGGAGGATTGTCCGGATTCGGTGTTCCGAGGTTGCCGGATGGCTCAGCGCAAAGCTACCGCGTGCTCCGAACCGCCGCCTTGGTTCCACCCGCTTGGAAGCCGGTGGGTCTGGTGGTGCCCGGGGAAGACGGTTCCTTCGGCTTCATCGACGCGACCGCTGGCGAGCCTGAAGGCTACTATCGCGCCGAGGAACAGCCTTTCGGCGGTGGATCTACCGGTCATCAGGCGGCCGCTGGGCGTGGATCGAACGCTGTGCGATCCCCGAGAGTGTCCACGACGACGCAGGACCTTCGACCGGCTTTCAAAGCCGGGCCTTGATCGCGCGCGTCCCCCAGCCGACGACCGGGACGTGGTCGAACAACCCCGTCGCGCTGTCCCAGTAGTCTTGGTGGACGAGCACGCGTCCTTCGGCGTCGAAACGGACCACGCTGATGCCGATCGTCCGGATCGTCTCGCCCTTGGCCACCTTCTTGAGACGGGTATCCATGACCCAGCGGATGTAGTACAGGCCGTCGCCGCTGCGCGTGACGTCGTCGAAGGTCGCGGTCACGCTCTCGGCGGCATCGGCGGTCGCCAAGAAGTAGGCCTCGACGGCCCCGGAACCGCGCAAG
>JANNAJ010000408.1:0-1988 GCA_031384285.1 Verrucomicrobiota bacterium | reverse complement strand
CTGGACGACCCGGGCGGCCTTTTATTTCCCGAAGCCGGGGCTTTCGCGCGGACCGGTCCGTCGGCACGCTCCGCCCCGATGATCCGCGATATCCTCAGCCCGGGCGAAAAGGTCCACGTCATCCATCGCCGGCACTTCGAGAGCGAGGCGCACCGGCATTTCGTAGGGACGGTCGACGTCTACGAGGGCGGCGTCGCCCGTGTCACCGGGCACGTCTTCACGGTGGACACGATGACGTTCCAGTTCATCCGGCGTCCCGAGCTCCGCACGCGGATCATCTCGGCCTCCAGCGGCGAGGTCCTCATCAACGTGCTGCCGACGACGGTGGAACTCGACAAGATCGTCTACAAGATCGAGTCGAAAGCCGTGCGGGTGACCGACGGCAGCGATTGGCACCTCGACATCAGCGAGGTCACCTGGCGCTGAGCCCTGGGTTCAGGCCAAGGCGGTTCAGGCCAAGGCCTTGGCCACGACCTCTCCGTCGTTGACGGTCGCGCGTTCGTCGCGGCCGTTGTGCGGATAGGTGAGCCGCAGATGGTCGAGGCCCATCAGGTGCAGGATGGTCGCGTGCAGGTCGTGCACGTGGATGCGGTCCTTCACGGCGCGGAGGCCGATCTCGTCGGTCTCGCCCACGACGGTCCCGGCCTTCACGCCGCCGCCGGCCATCCACATCGAGAAGCCCCACGGGTTGTGGTCGCGGCCCTTGCCCTTCTCGTTGAAAGGCGTCCGACCGAACTCGCCGCCCCAGATCACCAACGTCTCGTCGAGCAGGCCGCGGGACTTGAGGTCGGCGAGCAGGCCGGCGATCGGCCGGTCGGTCTCGCGGCAACGCTTGGAATGGTTGCCCTCGAGGTCTTCATGGGCGTCCCAGGCGCTGCCGCTGCCGCTGAAGCACTGGACGAAGCGCACGCCACGTTCGACGAGGCGCCGGGCGAGCAGGCAGTTCGCGCCGAACTTCCGGGTGGGTTCCTGGTCGAGCCCGTAGAGGCGCTGGGTAGCGTCGGTCTCGCGGGCGAGGTCGACCGCTTCGGGCGCGGCGGATTGCATGCGCCAAGCCAGCTCATAGCTGTCGAGGCGCGCGGCGAGCTCGTTGTCGTCGGCCTTGCCGGCGGCGAAGCGCGTGTTGAGTTCCGCCAAGAAATCGAGCTTCCGGCGCTGCTGTCCGGGACCGGTGGTGGACGGCGGCGCGAGATGGAAGATGGGCGGCCCGTCGTTGCGGAACTGCGTCCCCTGGAAGACCGCCGGAAGAAACCCGCTGCTCCAGTTCTTCGGCCCGCCGTTCACTTCGGCCGCGTCGGTGAGCACGACGAAGGACGGCAGGTTCTGGTTCGCCGAGCCCAGCCCATAGCTCGCCCACGCCCCGAGGGACGGACGCCCGGCCAAGATATCGCCGGTGCACATCTGGCAGACGGACCCGACGTGGTTGAGACCGTCGGCCCAGCAGGAGCGCAGCACGCACAGGTCGTCCGCGTGCCGCGCGACCTCGGGATACCAGTCGCTGACCCAGAGGCCGGAGCGGCCGTGCTGCTTCCAGGCGCGCCGGCTGGGCATGATGGTGTTGCCGGCGGTGCCCATCGCCGTGAGCGGTTTGCCGAACGACGCCGGCATCGGTTGCCCGGCGAGCTTCTCAAGCTCGGGCTTCGGATCGAAGAGATCGACGTGGCTCGGGCCGCCTTCCATGAAGAGGAAGATCACCGACTTGGCCCGCGGCGCGATGTGCGACGCCCGCGCGGCGAGCGGGGAAAGCGGATCCACCGCGACGGTCGAGGCCTCGGCTTTCCCGAGCAATCCGTCGAGGCCGAGCAGATGCGCGGCGGCGAGCGTGCCGAAGCCACCGCCGGCGCGGAGCAGGAACTCGCGGCGCGAAGAGGTCGGCTGGATCTTGCCGCAAGGAGGATTCATGGCGATCAGTTGCGGTAGACGAACTCGTTCGAGTTCAGCAGCGCGTGGCAGAGGTCGACGAGCGACGCGGCATGGTCGGGATCGAC
>JANNAJ010000600.1:0-7607 GCA_031384285.1 Verrucomicrobiota bacterium | reverse complement strand
GAGGAAAATCTTATGTTCGCTGAATCCGAGTTCGCCAAGATCCACAACCGCCGCACGTTCCTGACCCGCTCGACCACGGGCATCGGGATGGCCGCGCTGGCGTCGCTGCTGGGCAAGGACCTGTCCGCCGCCGCCGCAGCGGCTCCCGGGCTTGCCGTGCCCGGCATGCTCAAGACGCTGCATCGGGCGCCCAAGGCCAAGCGCGTCATCTACCTCTTCCAGTCGGGCGCGCCGTCGCACATGGACCTGTTCGACCCGAAGCCGCATCTGCGGAAGGTCTCCGGGACCGAGCTCCCGGCGAGCATCCGGATGGGCCAGCGCATCACCGGCATGACCAGCGGACAGAAGCAGTTCCTCTGCGTCGGATCGGCCTATCCGTTCAAGCGCTACGGCAAGTGCGGGACGGAGATGAGCGAGATCCTTCCCGGCATCGGCGCGGTGGCCGACGAGCTCTGTCTCATCCGGTCGATGACCACCGACCCGATCAACCACGATCCGGCGGTGACGTTCTTCGCGACCGGCAACCAGCAGCCCGGACGGCCCACGATGGGGTCGTGGACGAGCTACGGCCTGGGCAGCGAGAACGCGAACCTCCCCGCCTATGTCGTCCTGCTCAGCGGCGGCGGCGGACAGCCGTTGCAGGCCCGCTATTGGGGCAACGGCTTCCTTCCGGGCCAGCACCAGGGCGTGCAGTTCCGCGGGGCAGGGGACCCGGTGCTCTACGTGTCGAATCCTCCGGGCATGGACGGCGCCATCCGCCGGCAGCTGCTGGACGGCGTGCAGGCCTTCAACAAGCAATCGCTCGGCCGCATCGGCGACCCCGAGATCCAGACGCGTATCGACGCCTACGAGATGGCCTACCGCATGCAGACCAGCGTGCCGGAGCTGATGGACATCGCGAAGGAACCGAAGGCCGTGCTGGAGGCCTACGGCGCGGAGCCGGGCAAGGCGTCGTTCGCCAACAACTGTCTGCTCGCGCGACGTCTCGCCGAGCGCGACGTGCGCTTCATCCAGCTGATCCATCGGGATTGGGACCATCACGGCAGCCTGCCGGGTGAGATCAAACGTCAGGCCGGGCTCACCGACCGCGCGAGCGGCGCGCTGGTGGCCGACCTGCGGCAACGCGGCCTGCTCGACGACACGTTGGTCATCTGGGGCGGCGAGTTCGGTCGCACCAGCTACAGCCAGGGCGAGATCACCAAGGACAGCTTCGGGCGCGACCACCATCCGCGTTGTTTCTCGCTCTGGATGGCCGGTGGCGGCGTGCGCGCGGGCCATGTCCACGGCGAGACCGACGACTATGCCTACAACGTGACGCGCGATCCGCTGCACGTGCACGATTTCCACGCCACCCTGCTGCATCTGCTCGGCATCGACCACAAGCGGATGACCTATCGCTTCGAAGGCCGTGATTTCCGCCTCACCGATGTTGCCGGCGAGGTCGAGAAACGCATCTTGGCCTGAACCTCGGGCCGCCGGGGTGGCTGCGATGCCGGGATCGCTGCCGGGCCGACGGCTCAATTCGAGCCTTCCAGTTGCGCTGGTTGGGCGCAGCCGTCCGAGAGCTCGTCCTTCGATCCTAGGCCCGCAGGACGGGGCTTTGAGCGCCTTCCGCACCGAGCCGGGGCGGTCCGGTCCGCGGCTTCGGAACAGGCCTTCTTCGATCGCCTCCTGAAAAAATCTAAAAAACGTATTGCACGCAAAAAGTCGGTTGATACTTTCTGCGCTCCCGTTGCCTTCCCTTTGCGGAAGGCCGCACGTCAACATTTAGGCCGCAATGCCAACGATTAACCAGCTGGTCCGCAAGGGCCGTACGAAGCTCAAGTTCAAGAGCAAGGCTCCGGCGTTGGAGAACGCCCCCTTCCGCCGAGGCGTCTGCCTGCAGGTCATGACCCGCACGCCGAAGAAGCCCAACTCCGCCATGCGGAAAGTCGCCAAGGTGCGCCTGACCAACGGCTACGAGATCATCGCGTATATCCCGGACGAAGGTCACAACCTCCAGGAGCACTCGATCGTCCTCGTCCGCGGCGGCCGCGTCAAAGATCTCCCCGGTGTCCGCTACCACATCGTCCGTGGCACCTTGGATGCCGCCGGTGTCGAGAAGCGCCGCGTGAGCCGTTCCAAGTACGGCGTCAAGCGCCCGAAGGCCGCGAAGGTCGCTGCCAAGAAGTAATCTTTCCCCGCTCAATCCGTTCTTTGTATGTCTCGTCGTCGCCAAGCGGTCAAACGTTCCGTCACCCCGGACGCCAAGTTCAACAGCGTCCTGGTCGGTCGTCTCGTCAACACCATCATGCGTGGTGGCAACAAGAACGTCGCCCAACGCATCGTCTACGGTGCGCTCGACACCCTCGCTGAGAAGAACCCGGGCGTGAACTCGCTCGAGATCCTCCAGCGTTCGATCGAGAACGCCAAGCCGCGTATCGAGACCAAGCCGCGTCGCGTCGGCGGTGCCACCTACCAGGTGCCCCTCGAGATCCCCGGTGAGCGGCAGACCGCGCTCGCCATGCGTTGGATCGTGGATTTCGCCGATGCCCGCAAAGGCGTGCCGATGCAGCAGGCGCTGGCCACCGAGTTGATGGAAGCCTACCAAGGCCAGGGCGGCGCCATCCGCAAGCGTGACGACGTGCACAAGATGGCGCAGGCCAACAAGGCGTTCGCGCATTTCCGCTGGTAGCATCCGCGACCGGCATATCTCCGCCCCAGGGGTGACCCCGGGGCATTTTTCTTCCCTACAACCGCCGATTCTGCTGAGGACATCATGAGCGAGGCCATCGCGATCAACGCCGCACTTAATGCGCCGAACCGCCAGTATCCGCTGGAACGGACGCGCAACATCGGCATCGCCGCGCATATCGATGCCGGCAAGACCACGACGACCGAACGTATCTTGTTCTACACCGGCCTGATCCACAAGATCGGCGACGTCGATGACGGCAACACCGTCACCGACTGGATGGAGCAGGAGAAGGAGCGCGGAATCACCATCACCTCCGCGGCGGTCACCTGCTTCTGGACCCAGAAGAAGGAAGAAGGTCTGTACAAGGCCCGCGAGGCCATCGCGCACCGGATCAATATCATCGACACCCCGGGCCACGTGGATTTCACGGCCGAGGTCGAGCGTTCGATGCGTGTCTTGGACGGAGCCGTCGCCGTGTTCTGCGGTGTCGCCGGCGTCCAGCCCCAGTCCGAGACCGTCTGGCGCCAGGCCACGAAGTACAAGGTCCCCCGCATCGCGTTCGTCAACAAGATGGACCGGACGGGCGCCAACTTCGACAACGCGCTCAACGACATGCGCAAGAAGCTGAACGCGTATGCGTTCCCGATCTTCTTGCCCATCGGTGCCGAAGACCAGTTCGCCGGCGTCGTCGACGTGGTGAACCAGAAGGCCATCGTCTGGGGCACGGGTGATATCGAGAACGAAGGTCTCAAGTACGAGATCGAGGAGATCCCTGAAGCGCTCAAGGAAGCCGCCAAGCAAGCTCTTGAAGAGCTCATCGACGCCGTATCGAACAAAGACGACGTCATCGCCGAGATGGTCCTCGAAGAGAAACCCATCAGCCCTGAGCAGCTGAAGGCCGGCATCCGCCGCCTCACCTGCAAGATCGAGATGATCCCGGTCCTGTGCGGCTCTGCCTTCAAGAAGAAGGGCGTGCAGGTCTTGGTCGACGCGGTCGTCGATTACCTTCCGTCCCCCATCGACATCCCCTCGGCTGTCGGCCATGAGCTCGGCTCCGAGAACATGCTCGACGTCCCGACAAACGACAACGGCAAGTTCTGCTCGTTGGCGTTCAAGCTCTGGACCGACCCGTACGCTGGAAAGCTGGTGTTCTTCCGCGTCTATTCCGGCCAGCTGAAGAAGGGCGACACCATCTACAATCCTCGCACCCGCAAGCGCGAGCGCGTCAGCCGCCTGATGGTCATCCAAGGCAGCGAGCGCAAGGACATCGACTCCGTCTATTCCGGCGACATCGCGGCGCTGGTCGGTCTGCGGAACATCACGACCGGTGACACCCTCTGCAACGAGGACTTCGACATCACCCTCGAGCCGCCGACCTTCCCCGAGCCGGTCATCAGCATGGCCATCGAGCCGAAGACCAAGGCGGACCGCGACAAGATGTCCGAAGGTCTGCAGCGTCTGGCGGAAGAAGATCCGACTTTCCACGTCTTCACGAACGAAGAGACCAGCCAGCTCATCATCGCCGGAATGGGCGAGCTCCATCTGGAGATCATCCGTGATCGGCTGAAGCGCGAATTCAAGGTCGAGGCCGATTCCGGTGCGCCCCAGATCGCGTATCGCGAGACGATCACCAAGTCCGCCGAAGGCGAAGGCAAGTTCATCCGCCAGTCCGGTGGTCGCGGCCAATACGGCCACGCTTGCGTGCGCATCGAGCCCAACGAAAAGGGCAAGGGTGTCGAGGTCGTCAACGAGATCGTCGGCGGCGCGATCCCCCGCGAGTACGTCCCCGCGGTCGAGGACGGCATCCGCGAGGCCATCAAGTCCGGCGTCTACGCTGGATACCAGGTCATCGACATCAAGGTGGCGATCACCGACGGTTCCTTCCATGAGGTCGACTCCAACGAGTTGGCGTTCAAGATGGCGGGCATCTTCGGTCTCAAGGACGCCTTCGAGAAGGCCGGTCCCATCATCTTGGAGCCGATCATGAAGGTCGAGGTCACCACCCCCGACGAATACCAGGGCGACCTGCTCGGCGACATCAACCGCCGCCGCGGCGTCATCCAAGGCGTCGACGCGAAGAACGGCCAGACCGTCCTGAACGCGACCGTCCCGCTGGCCGAGATGTTCGGCTACGCGACCGCGATCCGCTCCTTGTCCAAGGGCCGTGCTTCCTACAGCATGGAGCCGATGAACTTCGAGCAGGTCCCGAACAGCGTGCTCACCACCGTGCTCGACGCCGCTAAGAAGAAGCCCGCGGCCCGCAGCTGATTTTCCGTCACACCATAAATTATAATCTGTTCTTTGTATGGCTGGACAACGCATCCGAATCCGATTGAAGGCATATGACCACAGGGTCATCGACGCCTCGGCGAGTGAGATCGTCGAGACCGTGAAACGTTCCGGCGCCCGTGTCGCGGGCCCGATCCCTCTTCCCACCAAGATCGAGCGCGTCACCGTGCACCGGTCGCCCCACGTGGACAAGAAGTCGATGGAGAGCTTCGAGCAGCGCACCCACAAGCGGCTCCTCGACATCCTCGACCCCACCGCCAAGACCGTGGACGAGCTCAAGAAGCTCAACCTCCCCGCGGGCGTGGACATCACCATCAAGATCTAACCGACCAGACCATGCCCCTCGGACTTATCGGCAAGAAAATCGGCAACACACGCGTCTATGACGCCAACGGTGTCATGACCCCTGTGACGGTCGTGCTCGTCGGCCCGAACCGCGTGCTCCAGGTGAAATCGAAGGAGAGCAAGGACGGCTACAGCGCCGTGCAGCTCGGTTTCGACGACCAGAAGGAACACCGTCTCACCAAACCGTTGCTCGGCCACATCAAGAAGCACAACGGCGCGGCGGTGAAGCGCATCCGCGAGTTCCGTGATTTCACCAAAGAAGTGAAGCCCGGTGACGTGATCGGAGCCGACCTCTTCGAGGCGGGCCAGTTCGTCGATGCCATCGGCACGACGAAGGGCCGCGGCTTCGAGGGCGTCGTCAAACGCCACGGTTTCCGCGGCGGCGACCAGACGCACGGTGCGAAGGGCTGGCATCGCCGGTCCGGCGCCATCGGCCAGCGCCTCTTCCCCGGCACCGTCATGCGCGGCATGAAGATGCCCGGCCACATGGGCCAGGTGCGCCGCACCGGCCAGAACCTGGAGATCGTCCAGGTCCGCAAGGACGACAACGTGCTCCTGATCCGCGGCTCGTTCCCCGGCAGCGAAGGCGATTATTGCATCATCCGCGAGGCGAAGAAGATCGCCATCGGGTCGAAGCGTTTCCAGTCCATCCTCGACGCCCGCAAGAAGGCGAAGGACGCTCTGGCCGGTGGTGCCGCGAAGAAGGACGAGAAGAAGGCGGCCGCCAAGAAGAAGTGAGGAGGAACTGATCGATGAAACTTTCTGTCCAGACCCAGTCCGGCTCAGCCGCCGGCGAGCTCGAAGTCAAATTCGAGGTCATCCAAGACAACAAGGGCCAGCAGGCCGTCCACGACACCGTGGTGGCCTACCGCGCCGGCATGCGCCGCGGCACCGCGTCGACCAAGACCATGGGCGACGTCGCCGGCACCGGCAAGAAGCCGTGGCGCCAGAAGGGCACCGGCCGCGCACGCGCCGGTTCCTTCGCCAGCCCCCTGTGGCGCGGCGGTGGCGTGACCCACGGTCCGCAGCCCCGCGACTTCAGCAAGAAGGTCAACATCAAGGTCAAGAAACTCGCCTTGCGCCGCGCCCTCAGCGAGCGACTCAAGGCCGGTGACGTCCTCGTCGTCGACGACCTCAAGCTATCGAGCCCCAAGACCAAGGACTTCGTTGCCTTGCTCCGCCAGCTCGACCTGTCGGACAAGACGTCGCTCTTCCTCGTCGGCGAGGAGAACCGCAACGCCTCCCTCGCTTCCCGCAACCTCCCGGGTGTCGCGTTGGCGACCGGTGCGTCGGTCATCACCTACGATCTGTTGAAGTACGACAAGCTCGTGTTCACCAAGACCGGTTTCGAGCAGATCGAGGCCCGGCTCGCCAAGAAGTCCTTCTAGCCATGAAAAAGCTCACCTCCTTCGACATCATCAAGACCGTCCGCGTGACGGAGAAGGCTGCTCTCCTCACGGAGAAGCAGAACAAGTACACCATGGCCGTCGACCCTCGCGCGACCGCTCCTGAGGTCAAGCTGGCCGTCCAAGAGCTCTTCAAGGTGAAGGTCGTCAAGGTCAACACCGCCAACATGCGCGGCAAGCTCCGCCGCCAGAACACCAAGGCCGTCGGCTGGACCAGCGACTGGAAGAAGGCCGTCGTCACCCTCAAGGAGGGCGACAAGATCTCGCTCATCTGAGCGGTCCACCGACCGGTCCGACAGGCGCGTGGGCATCGTCCACGCGCCTTTTTGTATTCAGCGTGGGAGCGACTACCGTCCGACGCCAACGTTGAGCGCGTGAGCGATCCGACGCCATCGACCCTGTATCCCGGGACCCGGGCCGGACGTGACGCCTGGATCGTCGCGCATCGTCCGGACCTCGACCGCCAACGCGCGACGTTGTCCGTCGACCGACCCGGCGGCCAATTGGTCGAGGACGAACCCGATGCCTACGGCAGGCGCATCCGAACCCTGACGGTCTTCCTCACCAACCGGGAATGCCCCTGGCGTTGCCTGATGTGCGACCTTTGGAAGCACACCACGAAGGAATCCGTCCCGGTCGGGGCCATCCCACGGCAGATCGATGTCGCGACCGGATCCGTCTCCGGCCTGTTCGACCAGGTCAAGCTCTACAACGCAGGAAGCTTCTTCGATCCGCGGGCCATCCCGCCGGAAGACCACGCCGCGATTGCCGGACGGTGCCGCGGGTTCCGGAGCGTCGTCGTGGAAAGCCATCCGACCCTCATCGGACCCAAGGTGCCGGCGTTCCGCGACCGTCTCGACGGGTCGCGGTTGGAGGTCGCCATCGGACTG
>JANNAJ010000598.1:0-7644 GCA_031384285.1 Verrucomicrobiota bacterium | reverse complement strand
CCGGGCGAGCACGTGACCGCGGTGGAAGCGGCCCTCGGCCACCACCTCCAGCTCGTGCTCACCCAGCAGCCGGAATCCGCGACGCAGATCTTGTCGGACCTCAGCACCCACAAGAAGGGCCGCGCCAGCATCGCCGCGCTCGGGCTGCGCGCGGCTTCCGATGAGCCGACGCCCGGGGCCGCCGCGCCGGTTTCACCGTATGGGCCGACCGCGCTCAGCGTGATCGAGTGCGATCCGTCGGTGCGCCCGCTGATCGAGGCCTTGCTGGGCGGGACGATCATCGTTCCCGACCTCGCTGCCGCGACCGCGGCCTTCCGCGAGACCGGCGGGCAGTCCGATTTCGTGACCCAGGGCGGCGACCTGCTCACGCGCGACGGGATCTTCACCGGCGGTTCCGCCAGCCAATCCGGCAAGGCGCCGGCCAGCATCCTCGGCCGGAAGAACCAGATCGCCGAGCTCCAGGGCGAGATCACCAAGCTCAACGAGCAGGTCAACGAAGCGAGCCGTGCCAAAGCCGCGCTGAACGCCGAGCAGACCGAGCTCCAGGCGAGCCTCGAGCAGGCCCGCACCGAGCTGCGCCAGCAGGAGGTCGCGATCGCCACCCGCCAAGGCGAATTCAACGCCCTCCAAAACTCGCGGCGCGCCCTCGGCGCCAAGTTCGACACCGTCGTCCGCGAGCTGCGCGACCTCACGGCGCATGAGCAAGCGGGCCTCGCCAAGCGCGACCAGCTGGTCGGGCAGGTCGCCGATCTCGAAGGCCGCGAACAGGCGGCGACCGAGCAGGTCTCGCAGCTCACCGGCGACATGGAGGAGAAGCGCCAGCTCCGCGATGCCGCGAACCAGACCTTGAACGACGCGAAGGTCGCGCTCGCCACCGAGGAGCAGCTCTGCGCCAGCCACGCGCGGCAGAAGACGCCGCTCGAACAGCGCATCCGCGAGCTCACGACGCTCGTCCAGCGCCTCCAGGGCGAGCTGGGCGCGTTCGCCGGGCGCAAGGCGCAGTTCGACCAGGACATCGCCGAGTCGCGCCGCCAGATCGAACGGCTCCAAGGCGAACGGCAGACCGTGGCCGAGCAGATCGCGGGGCGTGTCGGGCAGAAGGCCGCGCAGGAGGCCGAGGTCGGCGCCCGCGACGAGCAGCTCCGCCAGCAGCGCGCCCGCCTCTCCGGCCACCAGACGCGCCGCGGACAGCTCGAGGTCGAGCTCGCGCAGAAGACGATGGCCGTGGAGAACCTCCGCGAACGCATCCAGACCAAATACCAGGTGGGCATCGACGACATCCGCGGCGAAGGCCTGCGGATCACCCTCGCCGACGAGGGCCAGGCCAAAGTGGAGACCATCTCGCTCGACGAGCTGCAGGCCGCCGGGCTCACCACCGATTGGGACGCCGTCGGGCAACAGGTCGCCGTGCTCCAGAAGAAGGTGGACGAGATCGGGCCGGTCAACCTCGTGGCGATCGAGGAGTACGAGGAGACCGAGCAGCGCTTCAACTTCCTCGACACGCAGCACAACGACCTCGTGCAGGCCAAGCAGCAGCTCGTGGAGGTGATCACCAAGATCAACGACGAGACCAAGACGATGTTCGTCGAGACCTTCGAGAAGATCCGCGACAACTTCCGCGTGATGTTCACCGAGATGTTCGGCGGCGGCAAAGCCGACCTCGAGCTGGTCGAGGGCGACGACGTGCTGGAGGCGGGCATCAACATCATGGCCCGCCCGCCGGGCAAGCAGCTCCAGTCCATCACGCTGCTCTCGGGCGGCGAGCAGACGATGACGGCCGTGGCGCTGCTCTTCTCGATCTACCAGGTGAAGCCGTCGCCGTTCTGCGTGCTCGACGAGCTGGACGCGCCGCTCGACGAGTCGAACATCAACCGCTTCATCAAGGTGCTCCAGCGGTTCATCGAGCAGAGCCAGTTCGTCATCATCACCCACAACAAGCGGACGATCGCGATGGCGGGCGTGCTCTACGGCGTGACGATGCAGGAGCAGGGCGTCAGCCGCATCGTGAGCGTGAAGTTCAACAAGCAGGAAGGCGCGCCCGAGCGGAACACCGAGGTGGCGAGCATCGCGGATTCCGTCCGCGGCACCCAACCGCTGGAGCCGGACGTCGTGATGGCGAAGTGAGCGGCGGGCCCGGCCCGGCCGTCAGGAGCGCAGCATCCCGGGCCGCGGGATCTGCGCGCTCCTGCTGCTCCCATCGTCACGTCACTTCTGCAGGTACTTCATCACCGCCTCGGTGCGGGTGTGCGCGCCGAGCTTCTCGAAGATGTGCTTGAGGTGCGTGTGCACCGTCAGCGGGCTCATGCCCAGTTGCTGGGCGATCTCCTTGTCGGGCATGCCGCGGGAAAGGCAGTGCAGGATCTGCTGCTCGCGTCCGGTGAAGCGGATGCCGTCGGCCGATGCGTCGCGCGTCTCGCCGCTGAGCAGCTTGAGGAAATACCCACGGAGATGTCTGTCCAGCGCGCCGGCGGTCGGCGACTTCGCGCCCCACGCGCCGTCCATCGGGTCGAGCAGCGACTCGGGCGGACGCCGACGCAGATAATAGCCCTCGTTCACGCCGCCGACCGATTTGAAGATGTCGTCGCTCTCGGCGAACACCCCCAGGCTGAAGGCGTGGGCCTGCGGGGCGATGTGGCGGATCCGGCGGAGGAACTCCTCGCTCGCGGCGTCGGGCAGGAAGCGGTTGAACAGCACCACATCGGCCGCGGCCAGCCGGGGATCGGCGCAGGCGCCCGACGCGTGCGGCGCGGATCCTCCGAGGAGGTTGCCGGGCTGTCGTCCCACCCAGCGCGCCAACGAGCGGCGGATCCCGTCGTCCGGTTCGACCAGGTAGACACGGCGTCCCTCGGTGCGTTTCGGCGGTGCCGTCTCGGTCGTGACGCCGGTGAAGAAGGTCGCGTAGGTGCAGGCCACCGGACGGTCGAGCCAGAACACCGCCGCCGCGAACTCGCGCGGATGCTTCGCGCAGAACCCGACCCATCCGGTCTGCTCCAGTTCCGCCGCGAGCCCGGCCGCGCGGGCGGCGGCGGCGTTCTCGTTCCGGGTCCCGAGCGGGAAGTAGGCCCCGTGGTTCCCGTGCTCAAGCCGCACCGAGAACCCCGGCTCCGACAACCCCGCCGCGGCCTCGGAATACTTCCGCGTCGTCAGACGGTCGTGCCATGCCGCGGCACGGGCAGCCAAGGACGGCGACGGGGCGCTCCCCCGCATGGGGGATTCTCCGGCGGACGGGACGGCGGCGAGTCTCTTCATCGTGTCAGAAATAGTTTCCGTGACAGCTGCGTGTCGCGCGACTTCCGAACGTAACTGGCTGCCGGTGCCGTGTCAGCCTACAAGCTCCACCGCATCGGTTGTTTTCACCTGAGCAACCGCGTCGCCCAATGACCAAACATCGAAACGCCGGGTTCACGCTGATCGAACTGCTGGTGGTGATCGCCATCATCGCCATCCTCGCCGGCATGCTGCTTCCCGCCTTGTCCCGCGCCAAGGCCGAGGGCCAGAAGGCCGTGTGCATGTCGAATCTCCACCAGATCCATCTGGGGGTGACGATGTACACCGACGACAACAACGGGCAGATCTTCTTCCTGAAGGACAACGGCGCCAGCGACCCGTATCTCCCCAACGACGGGCAATGGACCAAGGACCCGACGTCGAACGACCTCTTGGGCACGAAGGACGGCAAGGCCTACTGGGCCGTCGGCTACGCGAAATATTTCGGCGGCGTCGCTGGCCGGAAGACGTTCCGCGACCCGGGCGCGAAGAAGGTGGACGAGTGGTGGGACGACTCTTCCCGCCCGCATTGGCCGCACGAGTTCTGGCTCAACGCGTCCTACGGCATGCACCAGTACTTCGTGTCGCCCTCCAACTTCGACGGCGTCAAGGAACCGGCCCACACCAAGCTCTCCGACTTCCGGAACCCGAACACCACCATCCTCTGCCAGGACGCGGCCGAGCAACGGATGGACGGCGGCGACGACAGTCTCTCCGCCTTCAGCACGAACCCGAAGGCCGAGATCCTGACCCAGTGGAAGGGCCTCTCCTCGCTCTATGGAGGATATCGGTTCGAGTGGGAATGGTTCCGCCACAACCGCAAGAACGCCACGCTCTGGGTCGGCGGCCACGTCTCCACCATCCCGTTCCGCAGCCTCAACACCAGCGTCGATTACCGCTGGTACACGGGCACCGAACCGAAGGACACCCCTCGATGAGCACGTGCCACCGAGTCGGTCTCGCTCTCTTCGCTGGGTTCCTCCTTGCCGCCACATCGGGCTGCGGCCCGTCGGGCGCCGGTGTCGCGAAGACCCCGGAGCAAGCGAAGGAAGCCATCAAACAGGCGTTCGCAGGAGCACCTTCCGACGTCAAGGCAATCGCGGGCGATATCGAAGCCGCGATGAAGGCCAACGAGGACGCCAAGGCGTTCTTCCAGCTCGGGAATCTTTCGGCACGTCCCGACCTGACCGCGGAACAACGCGGTGCCGCGGCCCAGGCCATGCTGACGGTCAACCAGAAGCTCAGCGCCGCGGCCGCGAACGGCGACCGCGATGCCGCCGCGCTGCTCGATTCATACCGGGCGTCGAAGTGACGCCGGTCTTCCCCGTGTCACCGGGATATTTTTTGGTCGGTCACCTGAACTGAAACTATGAAACAACACAAACAAACCATCCGCCGCGCCTGTGTCATGGCGTTGGCATTGGCGGCCTCCTCGGCCGCCTGGGCGCAGACGGCGATCCCCGCCAGCTTCGCTCATCCGCGCTCCACCGCCACGGCCGCCAACCGCGGCTTCGCGGTCCGCGTCGTCCAAGCCTACAAGGACGCCGGCACGCTGGCCAACAGCAACGCCCGCACCGAGGCGCAGCTCGCGGGCACGCTGATCAACCCGCTGACCGGCCTGCCGTTCGCGGACGTCACCGACAAGACCGGCTTCAGCGCCGACGGCGTCTACACCGAGACGGCCGCGATCGACTACGAGAAGGGCGGCGGCGCCTCGGGCCCGTTCCCCGGCATCCCGTCCACCTCGGACAACACCGACAACATCGCGCTGGAAGCGGTCGCGTTCCTCGACCTCGCCCCCGGCACCTACACGATGGTCGTCAACAGCGATGACGGGTTCCGTGTCACGGCAGGGCCTGATTCTCGCGACCAGCTCAACTCGATCAAGCTCGGCGAGTACGACGGCGGCCGCGGTGCGGGCGACACGTCCTTCAGCTTCAGCGTCTCCGCAGCGGGGATCTATTCCTTCCGCCTGACCTACGAGCAGGGCGGCGGCGGCGCCAACGTCTCTTGGTTCGCGGCGCCGTCGACGGCTGCCGACCCGAAGGTGCTGGTCAACGCCGCGGACGGCATCAAGGCCTACAGCACCCTCGTCGGCGGCGTCGCGCCCTATGTCGCGCTCGCCAATCCGTTGCCCGACGCCAAAGGCGTCTCGCCCGCCACGCTGGTCAACTTCGTCATCGTCGACGGCACCCCGGCCAAGGTCAATCCGGCCTCGGTCGCCCTCTACTTCGACGGCGTGAAGACGGCGTCCACGGCGTCCAAGGCCGGTTCCAAGACCACGATCAGCTATGATCCGCCCGGATTGTTGGATGTCCTCAGCAAGCACACGGTCAAGCTGACCTTCGCGGACGACTCCACCCCGGCGAACCTGCGCACCAACGAGTTCACCTTCGAGTCCGCCGCGTTCGGCAACATCAAGCTGCCGGCTCCGATCTACCTCGAGACCTTCGATTCCATCGCCGAGGCGACGCTTCCGGCCGGTTGGACCGCCGAGAACCACACCGACACCCGCACCGAGGGACCCGACCTGAACAACCCGAACTCCGATTCCTACCTCGGTTGGACGGTCATCTCCTCGAACCGCATGTGGTTCATCGGTGAAGGCGCCAAGACGCCGCAAGCGGCGTTGAACAACCCGGTCCTCGGCGTTCCCGACCAGGTCCAATGGGAGGCGCTCCGCCGCTTCACGGTGGGCGAGCAATACGTCAACGGCGTGCGCGTCACCTCGCTCGTGACCAACAACTTCGCCTACGCCGAATCCGACCAGCGCGGTGGCAGCCAGGTCCAGTACCTGTTCAGCAAAGACTACGACCTGACCGGCAAGACCAGCATCTATCTCTCGTACCACAGCATGTACGAGCAGAACCAGGACAGCATGGGCTCCGTCGAGTACTCCATCGATGCCGGCAAGACCTGGTTGCCCGTCGTGATCATGGTCGACGGCGTGGACATCAAGCTCGACGCCAACGGCAAAGCCCTCGGCTATGAGACGTTGATCGAGCCCCAAGGCGACACCGCCAAGTTCACCGACGCCGGCGGCAACGACGCCGGCGGCTACTACGGCGCGTTCCTCGGCAACCAGGACACCAACACCTGGAAGGATCTCGGCCCGTTCATCAGCGCCCGCGTCAACGACGACTTCACCGAGTCCAAGCGCGTCGAGCTCTTCCGCCTGACCAAGGCCGACAACCAGAAGACCGTCCGCCTCCGTTTCGCGACGGCCGGCACCGGCAGCTGGTACTTCGGCGTCGACGACGTCGGCTTCTACAGCATCACGGCGGTCGACAAGCCGGTCTTCACGGTCCAGCCCGCCGCGGTCTCCCGCATCGCCGGCCTCGCCGCCTCGTTCAAGGCGACCGCCACCGGCGTCGGCGTGACCTACCAGTGGAACCTCAACGGCAACCCGATCGCCGGGGCCACCACCAGCACCTACTCGATCGCCAAGGTCACCGCGGCCGACGCCGGTGACTACACCCTCGTCGCCAGCAACGCCGGCGGACCGGTCACGAGCCAAACGGCCAAGCTCACCGTCATCGGTTCCCCCGAACCGCTCGACCTCACGCCCGGCCTCGTGGCGCATCTCACCTTCGACGACACCTACGCCGACGCTTCCGGTAACGGCGTCAACGGCACCGCCCAAGGCACCAAGAACCAGCCCGCGTTCGAGGCCGGCGTCATCGGAAAGGGCGTCCACATCACCAACAAGAAGGACCAGTCCCTCGACGCGTACGTCACCTTGGGCTATCCCGCGGCGCTCAAGTTCGGCGACGAGGTCACCGGCACCGACTTCACGGTCTCCATGTGGATCAAGCAGATCAGCCAGGCCGACGACCAGGCGTTCATCTCCAACAAGGACTGGAACTCCAGCAACAACCGCGGTTGGGGCGTCTTCTCCCAAGGCGGCGGGATCTTCCGCGTCAACCTGACCGGCCCGGCCGGTGGCACCGGCAAGTTCTCCGAGAAACCCGCGGCGACGTTGAACGACGCCGCTTGGCACCTCGTCACCGTCGCGGTCGGACGCAAAGGCACCGTGGATTCCTACGTCGACGGCGTCCTCTCGTCCTCGGTCGCCATCGTGACCGCGGGCAGCATCGACACCGATGACCTCGGTAAAGTCGTCAACATCGGCCAGGATGGCACCGGCACCTACACCGACAGCGGTGCCGCCGAGATCGACATGGTCGTCGACGACCTCGGCATCTGGCGCCGCAAGCTGACCAGCAGCGAAGCCGCGGCCATCTATCTGCGCGGCGTCGCCGGCAAGAGCCTCGACCAGGCCCCGGTCGGCGCTCCTGTCGCCTTCACCGCCCCCGCCGTCACCCCGGCCGGCATCGTCCTCAACTGGACCGGCGGCAACGGGCCGTTCCTCGTGCA
>JANNAJ010000389.1:0-3498 GCA_031384285.1 Verrucomicrobiota bacterium | reverse complement strand
GGACCGAGCGGGCGATGTCGAGCTGCTCCTCTTGGGTCGGCGCGGTCGCAAGCGCGGCGGTCAGCTTGGCCGCGGCGCTGGGCGCTTCGAGGTACACGAGCATCGGCGCGAGCTCGGCGTTCAGTTCCCGGGATTTCGCGGGATAGACGGGGTCGAACTTGGCGATGAGGCGGGTCCGCGTCGCCTCATCGGGACGGCCGAGCCGGGTGAAGGCGAGCGAGTAGGCGCGGAGCAGCTCCAGGCGCTGAGGATCGGAGAGCTTGTCCCAGCGGATGCGATCGAGCGACGCGACGATCTTGGCCTGCAACGTGGCGTCCGGCTGCGGGTCTGAGGCCTTGCGGTGGAAGTCGTCCTTGCTGCTGGCCCGGGACAAGGCGATGAGCGCGGTCATGCTGGCCTCGGGATCCTTCTCGGCCAGTGCGAGCTCGCGCCAGGTCCCGACCGGTTGCCATTCGATGGCGACGCGCGCGGCGAAGCGGAGGTTGCGGTCCTTGTTGCCCAAGAACGGCCATGCGGCTTTGACCGCCTTGGGGTCGACCTTGCCGTGGAAGGCCTCGAGCGCGTGGCGTTGGGCGCGTTCCTTCTCGCCGCCCTTCATCCCCGGAGACGTGGCGGTCGATCCGCCGCCGGCCCAGGTGACGCGGTAGAGCGCGGACTGCGTCTTGCGTCCGCCGATGGCGAAGTAGAGCGCGCCGTCCTTGGGGTTCACGACCAGGTCGGTCAAGGGCAGGGGCGAACCGGCGATGAACTCCTCGAGCTCACCGGTGTAGCCGGAGCCCTGCGGCTTGAGGTGGACGGCGTACAGTTTTCCGTAGCTCCAGTCGTTGATGAACAGGGCTTCCTGGTACTTCGCGGGGAACTTCGCGCCGTAGCCGAAAGTGACGCCGGTGGGCGACCCGGGGCCGACATCCACGACCGCGCCGAGGCTGTCGGGATAGTAGGCAGGCCACTTGCCGGCGCCGCTGCGCCATCCGAACTCCGCGCCGCTGGCGACGTGGTTGACGCGCGTGGGCCGGTACCACGGGGTGTTCATGTCCCACTCCATGTCCGCGTCGAAGGCGAAGAGCTCGCCGTCGCGGTTGTAGGCGGCGTCGTACTCGTTGCGGAAGCCGTTGGCGATGAGCTCCCAGGTCTTGCCCTCGGGATCGGTCTTGGCGATCCAGCCGCCGGGCGCGAGCACGCCCTTCATGAAGCCGTTGCCGTCCCAGAGCCGCGGGAGCAGATGGTCCTCGGACCAGAGCATGGGCACGCGCGAGGAATCGATGGCGGTGAGCTTGGTCTGGTTGCCGGAGACGATGGTGAGCGACTTGCCGTCGGGCGAGAGCAGGATGGCGTGCGGTCCGTGCTCGCCGCCGCCGTCGAGGCCGCGGATCAGCTTCACCTCGTCGAACTTGTCGTCGCCGTCCGTGTCGCGGACACGGTAGAGGCCGCGGGCGTATGGTTTGTCGTTCGCGCACATCACGTACAGGCTATCGAAGGCGTAGAGCAGGCCTTGCGCGCCGCCCACCGGGATGTCGAGGGTCTCTATCCCCGGCTCCGCCGTGCTGCCGAGCGGCGGCAACGTGAGCCGGTAGAGCTTGCCGTACTGGTCGGAGACGATGAGGCGGCCCTTCGGGTCGAGGCACATCGAGACCCAGGAGCCTTTGCCGTCCTTCGGCACCGTGTAGAGCAGTTCGACCTTGAATCCTTTGGCGACCTTCAGGGAGCTGACGGCGGTGGCCGCGTCCTTGAGCGAGCCTTGGGCGAAGGCCGGGAACAGCGCGGCGATGCCAAGGCAAAGCCCGAGTGAGAGCGACGAACGGAGTGTCATGCCCGGAGCATGGACGTCCGCCGGGCGCCGGCTCAAGCCCGACCATGGCGGAGGCGCGATTTTCTCGCGCGACGATGCCGGGTGGGACGCTACCGGTCGCGGCGCTGTCGCCGCCGGCTCAGTGCCTGTTTGAAAACGCCGGCCGGCCGAGTAGGTCAGGCTTCCAGCCTGTCTCCCTGCGGGCTTCCAACTCGTGGCACCGCCGGTCGGGCGTGGGGCTGGAAGCCCCGGAACAGACAGGCCAGAGGCAGTGTCCTACTTTTTCAGACAGGCGGCTCAGGCCAGGATCTTGCGGCGGTCGGGATCGACCGGGCAGCGGAGATGCAGGGTCGCCGGTCGGCGGATGCCGTTGACGAGGATTTCGTAGCGGCCGGTCTTGAGGAAGGCGTCCGTCACGCCGCCGGCGTCCCGCACGTAGCCCATGCCGACGGCTCGGCCGACGGTGTGGCCGTAGCTGCCGCTGGTCGTGTAGCCGACCATCATGCCGTCGCGCAGGATCGGTTCGCTGCCCCAGAGAACGGGCTCCGGATCATCCAGCGTGAACACGGCGAGACGCTTCTTCACCCCTGCGGCGCGCTGTCGAAGGAGGGCGTCGCGGCCGATGAAGCCTCCGGGCTTGTCCCATGCGACCGCGAAGCCGAGCCCGGCCTCGACCGGCGACTCGTCGGGCGAGAGCTCGGCACCGAACGCCCGGTAGCCCTTCTCCAAGCGCAGGGAATTGACCGCGTAATGCCCCGCGTCGGAGACGCCGAGACCGGCCCCGGCGGCATGCAGCGTCTCGTGGACGTGGACCATCTGTTCGGCCGGCACGTGGAGTTCCCAGCCGAGCTCGCCGACGTAGGTCAGCCGGATCGCGCGCACCGTGGCGAGGCCGATCGAGATCGTCCGCGCCGTGCCGAACGGGAACGCCTCACCGGAGAGGTCCGCCTCGGTGACGCGCGCCAGCAGCGTCCGCGCCGACGGACCCATCACCCCGATGACACCGTGGGCGCCGGTGACATCCGAGACATCCACGCGGGCGCCGTCGGGGATGTGCGTGCGGATCCAGTCGGTGTCGCGCACCGCCTGCGTGCTGCCGGTGACGAGATAGAACGCGTCCTTCGCGGTGCGGACGACCGTGAGATCGCTCTCGAAGCCGCCGCGTTCGTTGAGCATGCCGGTGTAGACCACGCGGCCGACGGCGACATCGACGTCGTTGGCGCAGAGCCGTTGCATCAGCGCGAGGGCATCGGCCCCTTTGACGATGAGCTTGCCGAACGCGGTCTGGTCGAAGAGCGCGACCGCCTCGCGGGCGGCGCGATGTTCGGCGGCGTGGTTCGCGAACCAGTTCTGACGGCCGAAGCTGTATTCCATCACCGGCGTCGTGGCGGATCCCTCGCTCGCACAGGCGAACCAGTTCGGCCGTTCCCAGCCGGCTTTCTGGCCGAAGCACGCGCCGCGCGCGGCCAGTCGTTCGTGCAGCGGCGATCGGCGGATATCGCGACCGGTCTCGGGCTCGCGGTTCGGCCAGGCCATCTGGTAATGCAGCCCGAGGACCTCGACGACGCGCCGGCGCAGGAACTCGCGGTTGTTGGCCCACGGGCCGAAGCGCCGGACGTCGACGCTGCAGAGGTCGAGGCTCGGCTGGCCGTCGACGATCCATTCCGCGAGGTACTTGCCGGCACCGCCCGCGCTGGCGATGCCGACGG
>JANNAJ010000324.1:0-6510 GCA_031384285.1 Verrucomicrobiota bacterium | reverse complement strand
CGGCTTTGCTTCCGCGCCGCCGCCACCGTAGGTTCCGTGCGCATGACCGGCCGCATGGTGACCGTCGCCATCGCCCTTTTCTGGGTGGTGATGAACGTGCTCCTTTGGCGGGCCGAGTTCGGCGGCGGCCGGGAGACCTTGGCCGAAGTGCCGATCGACACCGTGCTCGACCGCGTGCTCGACGCACCGGACAACTCGGTGCTCGTGCTCCGCCATCGGGGCCAACTCGTCGGCCAGTTGCGCTGGAACCCGTCCATCACCGAGGCCGCGCCCGAGGGCGATGCGTCCGGCGGCGTGGTCGAGGGCATGGTGCGCACGCCGCTCGGGCACGCCGTCGACGTCGACCTCAACCTCTTCGGCGACACCCCGTCCACCCGCTGGCGCGTCACGGCCCACATGGACCTGCTCACCAACCGCGCCTGGAGCACCTTCACGGTCCAGCTGATGCAGCGGCCCGCTTCGTGGCAGGTCATCGCGAAAGCCGGCGACGACGACATCCGCCTGCGCTTCGAGGAAGGCAAGACGTCGTGGGAGCAGAAGTTCTCGGCCAAGGACCTGGCAAACCCCGGTGCGTTGTTGGCCGGTCCGTACGCCGCGCTCCTGCCCGGAGGGCTGAAGGCGTTCACCGGTGGTTTCGCGCCGAAGAAGGCGGGCGCGGGCCTCGACTGGAGCGCGCGCAACGACTGGATCCGCGTGGGCAAGAACCGGGTGCGGGTGTACCGGGTCCGCGCCAAGCTGTTCGACAAGTACGAGGCCGTGGCCTACTTCAGCCGCGCCGGCGAGGTGCTCAAGGTCGTCCTGCCCGACGGCCTCGTGCTGGCCAACGAAGCGCTGCCCAACCTCGGCAAAGAATGACCGCACTGACCTCCCCATGATCGAGCTCAATGACCTGGTGAAGCATTTCGGCGAGGTCCGCGCCGTCGACGGCATCTCGCTCACCGTTCCGCCGGGCGAGTTCTTCGCCGTGCTCGGCCCGAACGCCGCGGGCAAGACCACGACCATCAAGATGGTGGTCGGCCTGATCAAGCCCACCTCGGGCAGCGCGCGCGTGGCCGGCTTCGACGTCCAGACGCAGCCGCTCGAGGCCCGGGCGCGCTTGGCGTACGTGCCGGATTTCCCGTTCCTCTACGACAAGCTCACGCCGTGGGAGTTCCTCCGCTTCACGGGACAGCTCTTCCGCATGGCCGATGGCGCCATCGCGCGCGCCGCGGACGAGCTGGTGCCGCGGTTCAACCTGGAGCCTTGGCTCAACAAACCGATCGAAGGATTGAGCCACGGCACGCGCCAGCGCGTCGCCATCGCCAGCGCGCTGCTCCACGAGCCGGAGGTCTTCGTCATCGACGAGCCGATGGTCGGCCTTGATCCGCACCATGCGCGGGTGGTGAAGGACGTGCTGAAGGAGCGGAGCCGTCGCGGCATGAGCGTCTTCCTCAGCACGCACCAGATCAGCGTGGCCGAGGAGATGGCCGACCGCATCGGTATCATCCACAAGGGCAAGCTGGTCGCGGTCGGCACGGCGGAGGACTTGCGGCGCCAAGCCGGCACCGGCGGCGCGCTGGAACAGGCGTTCCTCGCCATCACCGAGGACGTCGCAACGAGCCCGGTCGTCGAAGACTGAAAACCCGGGCCCCGGCTCCGAGGTCTTCGGCCTCCACTTCGCACTTCGCACTTCGCACTTCGGGCCCCGCGTGCCTAGCCTGCGGGCATGCGCACGGTCATCTATCCCGGGAGCTTCGACCCGTTGACCAACGGGCACCTCGACGTCATCGAACGCGCCGCGCGCGTCTTCGACCACGTGGTCGTCGCGGTCGCGCGCAACGAATCCAAGCAGCCGCTCTTCACCTTGGCCGAGCGCCACGATTTCATCCGGGCCGACGTCTCCCACCTGAAGAACGTGGAGACCGACAGCTTCGACGGGTTGCTGGTGGAGTACGTGGTGCGCCGCGGCGCGTGCGCGGTCGTGCGCGGCCTGCGGGCGGTGAGCGACTTCGAGTTCGAGTTCCAGCTGGCGCTGATGAACCGCCGCCTCGACGAACGGGTCGAGACGTTGTTCATGACGCCGCGCGAGACCTACACGTTCGTGAGCTCGCGGTTGGTGAAGGAGATCGCCCGGCTCGGCGGCGACGTGGGCCAGTTCGTCCCGCCCAACGTCGTCGCGGCGCTCAAGGTGAAGTTCGGCAACGGCTGAGCGCGGCCGCGATCGTCCGGTCCGCCGAGAAAACGCGTGCCCGGACCGCGCCCCTCCGGTCCAATCGGCGGCGCATGATTTCCCCGTCCCGCCGCAAACAGGTCCTGTCCGCCGCGTTGACCGGTCTCTTGGCGCTCACCGCGCGCGCCGCCGACAAACCGGGCCCGCCGCCGTCCGGACCGCAGACCGACGGGGCGTTCCGCAAGGTCGTGCTCGAGGCCGACCGGGATCTGGACGGCGACGGCAAACCCGACGACGTGGTGGTCGACCCGATGGAGATCGCGGTCGCGCCGGACGGTCGCGTGTTCTTCATCGAGCGCGCCGGCATCGTGAAGTGCTGGGATCCGCGCACCAAGGCCACGACCGTCGCCGCGAAGCTGCCGGTGTTCACCGGGCTCGAGGACGGACTGATCGGCCTCGCGCTCGACCCGAAGTTCGCCGTGAACCACTGGATCTACCTCTTCTACTCCGAGGCCGAGACGCACCAGGACCCCCAGAAGGGCGGCAAGGTCGGCGAGAACCGCGTCGCGCGCTTCACGTTGCGCGGCGACACGCTCGACCTGGCCTCGGAGAAGATCCTCCTGCGGGTGGCGACACAGCGCGAGGACTGCTGCCATTCCGCGGGATCGCTGGCCTTCGACGCGCAGGGAAACCTGTACGCCGGGACCGGCGACAACACGCATCCGGGCGCATCGGACGGCTACACGCCGGTGGACGAACGCGACGGTCGCGGACCGTGGGACGCCTTGAAATCGGCCGCGAACGCGAACGATCTCCGCGGGAAGATCCTGCGGATCCATCCCGAGCCCGACGGCACCGCGACCATCCCCAAGGGCAACCTCTTCCCGCCGGGCACGCCGAAGACGCGGCCCGAGATCTACGTGATGGGCAACCGCAACCCGTGGCGCATCTCCGTCGACCAACGCAACGGCTATCTCTATTGGGGCGAGGTCGGACCCGACGCGGGCGGACCGAACGAGAAGCGCGGACCGGCGGGCTTCGACGAGATCAACCAGGCGCGTGTCGCCGGCAACTTCGGCTGGCCGCTGGTCATCGCGGACAACAAGCCCTACCACCGCCACGATTTCGCCACCGGCGTCAGCGGCGAGGCGTGGGACCCGCTGCATCCGGTGAACGAATCGCGCTACAACACCGGTCCGCGCGAGCTCCCGCCGACGCAGCCGGCCTTCATCTGGTATCCGTACGGACCGTCGACCAAGTTCCCCGCGGTGAAGGACGGCGGCCGCACCGCCTGCGCCGGCCCGGTGTACCACTTCGACGAGAAGCTCCGGTCGCCGACGAAGCTGCCGCGCGAGTACGACCGCACGCTGTTCATCTACGAGTGGTCGCGGAACTGGATCATGGCCGTCCATCTCGACGACGATGACCGCATCGCGAAGAACGCGGACGGGTCGCTGCGCATGGAACGCTTCTGCCCGAAGATGACCTTCGTCCGGCCGATGGACATCGAGCTCGGGGCCGACGGCTGCCTGTACGTGCTGGAGAACGGCACGGCGTGGACCGGGAACAAGGACACCCAGATCGTCCGGATCGAGCACCATCCGGCCGCGGAGTGAGCGGTGCGGATCAGGCCGCGGCCCACTCGAGCTCGGCGAGCACGGGGCGATGGTCGGAGGCGACGCGTTCGTCGAGGACGCGGACGGAGACGACGCGCCATCGCGCGGCCGGGCGGGCGAACACGTAGTCGATGCGCACCTTGGGCGCGTCGGCCGGGTCGGTCGGCTGCGGGTCCTCCGTGGCGGCATCGGACCAACCCTCCGAGAAGCCGCTCACGACCGGGCTTCCGGGCAGGTCGTTCATATCGCCGGCGAGGATCGTCGGCGTCGCGTCGGTGAAGAGCCGGTGCAGCTCGGCGGATTGGAGGCGCCGGTCGGCGTCGTCGCGGGTGGCGTCGAGATGCGCGCCGACGAAGCGGATCCCGGGCATCCCGGGAGGGCGCACCATGGCCGAGACGGCGATGCGCGGCTCGCGCTTCGACGGGTTCGGCAGACGGTGCGTCGCGAAGCCCGAGAGGGGCCATCGGCTGAGCAGCATCTGCCCGTATTCTCCGCCCTGGAAATCCATCGCCGCGCCGAACTCGCCGTGGAGCCCGGTCAGGCGGATGTACTCGGCCGGCTGGTCCACGCTCCCGGTGCGGCGCGCGCGGCGGTCCAGCTCCTGCAGCGCAACCAGGTCGGCACCGGAACCGCGGATGATCCGCGCGATCCGCTCCAGGTCGACCTTCCCGTCGAGTCCTTCGCTGTGGTGGAGGTTGTAGGTGAGGACGCGGAGCGTCGGCCGCGTGGCGGCGGTCCGGCATCCTGCGGCGAGCGCCGCGGCGAAGGTCCCGGCGATGAATCCGCGGCGGTCGATGGTCCTGGTGTTCATCTTGCGATCGGTCTCGTCCGTCATCCGTTCTCGGTGGCCGGGATCAAGAAGCGGACGAGGACCGATGGCAAGGTCGGCGACACGGCCGGAGCCGGCCGCTCAATCCGCGACGTTGACCAGCTTGAGCGCGCCGATGCCGCCTGGGTTCCACGCGGTGAAGACGATGTACACCTCCCGCTTGCTGCCGGTGCCGGAGACGTACCAGCAGGCGCCGTGGACGCTCTGCACGTCGGCGTAGCCGAGGTCGTCACGCGGACGGATCGTGGCGACGACGGCGTGTTTCTTGAGGTTCACGATGAAGATCGGGCCGGCCTTGGTCTTGTCGGTGTCGCTGAGGCACGGCGCCAGGGCGTGGTCGCCCCAGATGTCCATGTTGCAGATCGTGCTGCCGGGCGGCAGGCCGTCGATCGCCTGGAAGCGGTCGAGCTTCATGTCCCAATCCATGATGCGGCCCTCGGCACGCGCCGAGATCAGCAGCGACCCGGTCCGCGGATCGAACGAGATCCCGTGCGGCGTCTGCGACATGGCTTTGCCGCCATGGATCTTCCCGGAGTACCGCAGCGGCGACGTCTCGGCGCCCATGAAGAACGCCTTGCCGTAGCCGTCGGTGATCCACAGGTGGCCTTCGTCCTGGATGGCCACATCCGTCGGCGCGTAGCCCTTCTTGTCGGCGTACTGCGCGAACGGCGGCATGCCGAGGTTCTCGCTATGCTGGAACGTGGTGTCGGTGAGGTGGATCTGTCCGTCGTCGTTGTCGGCGGCCGCGACCAGCGCAGGCTTGCCCTTGCGGGGAAGCAGGTCGGCGCCGTGCAGGTTGCCCTTCTTCAGCACGGGATCGCCCTCGACGATCCACGACCGGCTGAGCTTGTTGCTGAAGCCGACGAAGCCGACGTCCTTCAGGCCCCAGTACACGGCGTCGTTCTTGGCGTCGAAGATCACGGTGCCGTGCGCGCCCTTCACGAACGGGACGGCGGCCGGCGGGACCGGGACGAGATCGCGCGCGGCGATGAACTTCCAGAATCCTTGGCCGGAGACCTTGGTGCCGGGTTCCAGCTTGACCGCTTTCGGCGCGCGGACGGGCCCCGTCTTCTCCACGACGAACGGGAGCGGGACGGCGGTGACCGCCGGGTCCTTGGGATGGCCGCCACCGGTGTCATGGGCGGAAAGAGCCGGAGAAAATGCCATCAGGGCACACGTCAACAATACAGGTAGGGGTCGCATTTGTTTGGGTTTGGCAACGCGAGATGCCGGGGAGGAGGCTTCCAAGCCGCCGCGATGAAGTGAAGCGAATCCTGTCGGCGGATGCGGGATCGTCACCCGTTCCGCGCGATGAGTCGGCGACACGGAGCTGTCCTCGTCGTATCTTCGGTCCCGATACGCATCATGCACCCGATCGTGGAGATGCCAAAGTCCCAAGAGAGCGCCCGAGCGATCCCGCCCGTCGTCTGGATCGGCCTTGTGTCGGTCGTGGTGTTGATGGGGTTGACGGCATGGGTCGTCGGCGGCCGGAGGGAAACCCCGATGGTCGCCGGACAGGTCCGCGTCTCGGCCGCGGGCTTCTCGACCAACGGTTCCGGCGAACGCTGCGCGGTGCTGCGGATCCACAACGGCAATCCGCTCCCGATGCTGGCGCTGGCCTACTTGGAGGCGTTCCCGAACCCGCCGGGTCTGTTGATGCCGTTGCCCGCGTCCGGGGATGCCACGGGGATGCTGTCCCTTCCGACGAACGCGGTCGCAAGCGCGGTCAAGGTGACGTGCTACGTCGAGGACCGCCGGTGGTCCGTCCTGGCCGTGATGGCGATCGAACAGTGGAGGACCGGCCGGAAGCAACCGGCCCACCGGGTGCTGTTCGTCGTCCCCGGCCCCGTGGTCGGCCCTTGAGCGGTCGTTTTCCCGCGCGCCGGGCGCGCGGCGCCGGAAACAAGACTGCCGGC
>JANNAJ010000291.1:0-4025 GCA_031384285.1 Verrucomicrobiota bacterium | reverse complement strand
GCCCCTTGAGGAAGGTCGTCGAAGCGATCTCATGCTCCGGGAAACCGCACTTGATCAAGTAATCGCGATCGACCTTCTGCGGCACCCTGCAATGCGGGCAGATGGTGCGGACGAGACGCTGGGCCATCACCGCCTCCAGCGACGACGCGACCAAGAAGGGCTCGATGCCCATGTCGATCAGACGGGTGAAGGCGCTGGGGGCGTCGTTCGTGTGCAGCGTGCTGAAGACAAGATGGCCCGTGAGCGCCGCGCGGATGGCGATCTCCGCGGTCTCGAGATCGCGCACCTCGCCGACCATGATCACGTTGGGGTCCTGCCGGAGGATGTGCCGGAGGCCCATCGCGAACGTGAGCCCGATATCGGAGCGGACCGGGATCTGGTTGATGCCCTTCAGCTCGTACTCGACCGGCTCCTCGATGGTGATGATGCGCTTGGTGACCGAGTTGATGGTCGACAGGAACCCGTAGAGGGTCGTCGACTTGCCGGACCCGGTCGGCCCGGTGACCAAGAAGATCCCGTGCGGCTTGACGATGATGTCGCGGATCGCGTCCTCCTCGTCCTTCGCGAACCCGAGCTTCTCCAGCCCGAAGAAGATCTTGCCGCGGGTGAGCAGACGCAGGGAGACGGATTCGCCCCAGACCGTCGGCACCGTGGAGACGCGGATGTCGATCTCCTCGCCCTTGATCCGGACGTTGATGCGGCCGTCCTGCGGGAGGCGCTTCTCGGCGATGTTCATCCCGCTCATCACCTTGATGCGCGAGATGAGCGCGGACTGGTAGCGCTTGATCTGCGGCGGCAACGGGGTCTGGTGCAGGATGCCGTCGATGCGGTAGCGGATGCGCAGCTCGTCCTCGGAGGGCTCGAAATGGATGTCGGTCGCCCGGTCCTTGAAGGCTTCCCAGATGACCTGGTTGACGAACTTGATGACGCTCGCGTCCTGGTCGTCGCCGGTGATCTCGCGGTCGTTCGCGATCTCCAGGTCGAGCGGTTCGTCCTCCGACATCTCGTCGAGCGTCTCGGCGCCGACGCCGTAGTACTTCTTCAGCGCTTTCTCGATCTCACCGCGGGTCGCCAGCGCGAACTGCACCGGACCGCGCGCGTCGAACTGCACCGCCGCCTGCATCGCGGGGTCGAACGGGTTGTGCGTCGCGATCTGCAGCGGTCCGCCCGCCTGCTCGTCCTGCGCTTGGGTCGGGATGACGGAGAACTGGAAAGCCGTCTTGGTCGAGACCTTCTTCCGCACTTCGGGAGGGATGGTGAGCTTGGGCAGCTCGACGAACGGCCATCCGAGCGCGGCCGCGAGCTTCTGGAGGAACTGCTCGTCGGTCAGGCCGGCCTCGCGAGCGAAGAACGCCAACTGGGTCTCGGTCGTGCCGGCCTCTTCGACCTTGCGCCACGCGGCGCTCCGGTCGCGGAATTGCGCCGAGGTGGCGAGCCCGGCGCGTTCGAGGATCGATTGGAGCGGCAAGTAAGCCATGCAAGTCGCGGACGACGGGCGGTTTAACGGTCCCGACCGGGACAAGTTGCGCGCGGAGTTAAGGGGCCGGGCCCCACGAAGGCAACTCCGATGGAGGCCGGAGCTGCCGATGCCAAAAGAAAGACCCCGTCCGATGATGGACGGGGTCTTGACGAAGACGGTCGGCGATCAGCCGACGACTTCGATGCCCATGTTGCGGGCGGTGCCGGCGACGGTGCGGACGGCCGCTTCCTCGCTGTTGCAGTTCATGTCGGAGCCCTTGATCTTGACGATCTCCAGGATCTGCTTGCGGGTCACCTTGCCGACCTTCTCCTTGTTGGGGGTCTTGGACCCGGACGCGACTCCGGCGGCCTTCTTGAGGAGCACGGATGCGGGGGGCGACTTGTAGACGCAGGAGAAGGACTTGTCCTGATACACCGTGATGACCACGGGGATGACCAGACCGGCCTTGTCCTTGGTGGCGGCGTTGAATTCTTTGCAGAACGCCATGATGTTGATGCCCTGCGAACCGAGCGCGGGGCCGACGGGCGGCGCAGGATTGGCCTGACCGGCCGAGATCTGCAATTTGACGGTACCTGTGACTTTCTTTGCCATGTTACGTGTCCAATAGGTTGCGGAGGGGCGCGTCGTCGCTGAGAGGCATCACGACTTCTCGACCTGCCAGTATTCAAGTTCGACGGGCGTCTTGCGTCCGAAGATATCCACGGTGACCTTGAGCTTGCCCTTTTCGGGCTCGATCTCTTCGATCGCGCCGCTGAAGTTGAGGAACGGGCCGTCATTGATCTTGACGGTCTCGCCGACCTCGAAGTTGACCTTCGGTTTCTCGGTGTCCTCGCTGTCGGTGACCTGCTCCTTGATGACCGCGATCTCCTCGGCGGTCACCTCCATCGGGCGTTCTCCGCCGACGAAACCGATCACGCCTTGGATGTCCTTGATGAAGTACCAAGGCCGTTCCATCGGGCGCTTGTTGTCGTCCAAGAGAGCCATCTCCACGTAGACGTAGCCCGGGTGGAGCTTGCGGTTGGTCACGGTCTTCTTTCCGTTCCGGACCTCGACCACCTTCTCCATCGGCAGGAGCACTTCTTTTATGTACGGCTCCATCTCGTCGGTCTTCAGGCGCTTGACGACGCTGTCACGCACCTTCTGCTCCTGACCGGCGAGCACATGGAGGACGAACCACTGGAATTTCATGGCAGTGACGCTCAAAGGAGCGAGCGTACGAACTTCAGGACGACGAAGTCCACCACGACCGTGAAGAGACCAAGGCCGAAGATGACCACCGCGACCATAAGGGTCGATTGCCAGAGCTCATCCTTGGAAGGCCAGGAGCACTTCCGCAGCTCGTCGCGCGTCTAGCCGACATACGTGGAGAGCCGGACGAGGTAACCCTGTTTCCACAGGAATGCGAAGAGCCCGCCGATGACGGCGGCCCATACCAAGAGCTGGATGTAAAAATTTTGCACGATCGCGTTGGCGGAGGGGGAGGGATTCGAACCCCCGGTGGGCGTGAACCCACAGCGGTTTTCAAGACCGCCGCATTAGACCACTCTGCCACCCCTCCGCGGAGTCTGGCAGGGCGTGAGGGACTCGAACCCCCAACCAATGGTTTTGGAGACCACTACTCTACCAATTGAGCTAACGCCCTGTCATTAGACCTTTTCCTGCCGGGCTGGAAAAGAGAGAGCGGAGGCCGGGCGTCCCGGCCTCCGCGAAAGACCGATCAGTTCGCGAGCACTTCGCTCACACGGCCGGCGCCGATCGTGCGGCCGCCTTCGCGGATCGCGAAACGGAGACCCTTCTCCATCGCGACCGGGGCCTGCAGCTCGACATCGACCGCGACGTTGTCGCCCGGCATCACCATCTCGACGCCCGCCGGCAGGGTGACCGAACCGGTCACGTCCGAGGTGCGGAAATAGAACTGCGGACGATACTTCGTGAAGAACGGCGTGTGACGGCCGCCCTCGTCCTTGGTGAGGACATAGACCTCGGCCTTGAACTTGGTGTGCGCCTTGATCGAGCCGGGCTTCGCCAGCACCATGCCGCGCTCGACGTCGTCCTTGGTCGTGCCGCGGAGCAGCACGCCGACGTTGTCGCCCGAGGTGGCGCTATCGAGCAGCTTGCGGAACATCTCGATGTCCGTCGCCGTCGTCTTGCGGGTGTCCTTGAGGCCGACGATCTCGACTTCGGACATCTTGAGCAGCGTGCCGCGCTCCACGCGACCGGTCACGACGGTGCCGCGACCTTCGATGGTGAACACGTCCTCGATGCACATGAGGAACGGCTTGTCGTTCTCGCGGACGGGCTCCGCGACGAAGGTGTCCAAAGCCTCGAGCAGGTCGGCGATGGCCTTCTCGCCTTCCGGCGTGCCAGCTTGGGCCGCCGTGGCGGAACCGCGGACGATCGGGGTGGTGTCGCCGGGGAAGCCGTACTTGTTGAGCAGGTCGCGGATCTCCATCTCGATCAGCTCGAGCAGGTCCGCGTCGGCGAGGTCGACCTTGTTCAGGAACACGACGATGCTCGGGACGCCGACCTGACGGGCGAGCAGGAT
>JANNAJ010000253.1:0-3850 GCA_031384285.1 Verrucomicrobiota bacterium | reverse complement strand
CCGGTCCGCTGCGGCTTTGTCGCGGGTTGCACTCGGCACGTCGTCGGCAAGGCCCGCCCGCGCACCGCTCGCAGCGTCTGCGGGTCACAGATCTCCGATCCAGCAAAGTCTGCTGCGACGCTGCCTCGGCCGGCGTGCCGGCAACTCCGATCGCCTTTGGACGGCGGTTGGGCGTTGGACTTCCCCTGCCGGCGGCCGTTAGCTTGGGCCCGTGAAGTTTTCCGTCACCGAGCTCACCCAGTCGTTGCTCGCCAGCTATCGGCGGCACGGCGGGATCAACCATCTCGACGGCGTCAACTTGCCGTCGAAGGGAGTGGTCGTGGACATCACGCGCGACCTGTTGCGTCTTGTGTTCCCCGGCTTCTTCGACGACCGCGTCATCCATTCCTCCGAGTTGCAGGCGGAGACGGCGATGCTGCTGGATTCGGTCGCCGGCCGGCTCGAGGACGAGATCTACAAGAGCCTCCGCTGCTTCGAGTGCGCGGACGAGGCGAAGCGCGACCCGCGTCGCGCTTCGCAGGAGCTCACGGCCGATTTCCTCCGTCAGCTCCCGCGCGTCCGCGAGCTGCTCCAGACCGATGTCGAGGCGGCCTTCACCGGCGACCCGGCGGCGCGCAACCGTGAGGAGATCATCGTGGCGTACCCGTTCGTCGAGGCCATCGCCGTCCAACGGCTCGCGCACGAGCTGCATGTCCGAGGGGTGCCGCTGCTGCCGAGGATCATGACCGAATGGGCCCACAGCCGGACGGGTGCGGATATCCATCCGGGCGCGAAGATCGGCTCCCATTTCTTCCTCGACCACGGCACCGGCACGGTCATCGGCGAGACCTGCGTCCTGGGGAACCACGTGAAGATGTTCCACGGCGTGACGCTCGGGGCGACCAGCACGAGCGGCGGCCAGGCGTTGCGCGGGAAGAAGCGTCACCCGACGGTCGAGGACCGCGTCACCATCTACTCCGGCGCGGTCATCCTGGGCGGCGACACGGTGATCGGCGCCGGCAGCACGGTGGGAGCGAACGCGTTCCTGCTGCAGAGCGTCCCGCCTGATTCCGTCGTGCTCATGGAGGACGTGCGCGTGAAGGTCATGAGCAAACGGGACCGCGCGGCCACCATCGACTTCCAGATCTGATGACCATCCGCCCCGCGATCGCTGAGGACGCCCCGATTGTCGCTGAGTTCAACCGCCGCCTGGCGCGCGAGACCGAGGGGCGTGAACTCGATGCCGACACGGTCGCGGCCGGCGTCCGCGCGCTGTTGGCGGATCCGGCGAAGGGCCGCTATTTCGTCGCGGTGGAGGCGGGGGAGATCATCGGCCAGATCATGCACACGCACGAGTGGAGCGACTGGCGCAACGGCGACATCTGGTGGATCCAGAGCGTGTACGTGCGCGCCGACCGGCGAAGCCAAGGCGTGTTCACCGGGCTGTTCCGGCACCTTGAGTCGTTGGCCCTCCAGGATCGTGGTGTCCGGGCGCTGCGGCTGTACGTCGAGCGGAACAACGCGCCGGCGCAGGCGGTCTACCGGAAGCTCGGATTGCACGGTGGCGAGTACGAGGTGATGGAGATCGATTTCACGTCGCTGTCGCGGGCCGGTGCCCAAGGTTCTCCCGGCGAGCCGTGAAAAAAGCTGTTGGCCGCTCCAAGCGCCCTGTCTAGGTTCCGCGCGCGTTTGGCCGATGGTGTAATGGTAGCACAGGCGACTTTGACTCGCCTAGTCATGGTTCGAATCCATGTCGGCCAACCAAACGCAGGTCCTGTTTTCTTACCTCTCGCCTGCATCCGAGCCCTATCGGCTTGGCCGAGGCAGTTGCTCCGCACCGCCGAGCGCGTGAATCGCCCGCTTGCATTTCGCGTCGGGCCACTTCCACGCTCATGTCTCCACCGTCCACATGAAAACTGCCACAATCGTCGCGATCATCGCGCTCAGCACCACCGCCGCCCTCGCCCAAGGCGTGGGCTACACCGACACCCCGCAGATCCGCGGGCAAAAGTGGAAGGTCCACGACAAGGACCGTCCGAATCCCCCCGAGGTCACCCCGGGGGCGACGTTCAGCCACGGCGCACCCGCGCCGAGCGATGCGACCATCCTGTTCGATGGCAAGGATTTCAGCGCTTGGGAGAAGGACGGAGGCGGAGCCGTCCCCTGGAAGGTGGAGAACGGCTACATGGAAGTCGTCGGCAAGAGCGGCGGCATCCACACCAAGCAGGAGTTCGGTGATGCCCAGCTGCACATCGAGTTCGCCACCCCGATAGAGGTCAAGGGCGATAGCCAAGGTCGAGGCAACAGCGGCGTCTTCTTCCACCGGTTCTTCGAGATCCAGGTGCTCGATAGCCACAACAACAAGACATATGCCGACGGCCAAGCGGGCGCTCTCTACGGCCAGTGGCCGCCCTTGGTGAACGCCATCAAGACGCCCGGCCAGTGGAACAGCTACGACATCGTCTTCGAGGCGCCGAAGTTCGACGACGCCGGCAAACTCACGAAGCCGGCGTATGCCACGATCATCCTCAACGGCGTCGTCTTGCACAACCGCAAGGAGCTCAACGGACCCACCAACCACCGCGCGACGGACCCGTACAAGGCCTACTCCGGAAAGGGGCCTATCAGCCTCCAGGACCACGGGAACCCGACCCGCTTCCGCAACGTCTGGATCCGCTCTCTCGGCGGATACAACTGACCCGCGCCGCGGTAAGCTGACGGTCATCAGAGGGACGGCGAGCTTGCCGTCCCTTTTTGCATTTTGGGCGCCGATCGGCACCGATACTGTTCAGCGTCCAGCCGATGAGCCGGATGCAGGAACAACGGTACGAAATCAAGTACCTGATCGACGAACGGACCGCCACCCGGGTACGGGCATACGTCCAACAGTGTCTTTTGCTCGATCCGTTCGGTGCGGACCAACCCGGTCTGAGCTATCCGGTCCATAGCCTTCACCTCGATTCCGTCGGTCTGGAGCCCCACTGGAACACGATCAACGGGGACAAAAACCGTTTCAAGTTCAGATTGAGGTACTACGACGACCAGCCTGGATCCCCCGCCTTCTTCGAGATCAAACGAAGGATGAACAACGTCATCAACAAGGAAAGAGGCGGCATCCGGAAGCAGTTCGTCCGGACTCTCCTCGCTGGACAGTTGGCTGAGCGCCACCACCTGTTGTCCCCGTCCTCCGATACCGACCTGGTCGCCACCCAGCACTTCCAGGAATTGATGCTCCGTCTGGATGCGCGCCCTGCGATGCATGTCGCATTTCGACGGGAGGCCTACGAAAAAGAGGGGGACAACTCCGTCCGCGTCACGATGGACCGTTCGGTCCTCACCGCGCCGAACCACGTCGCGAGCCTCAAGGTCCGCAGCATGGTTACATGTGACGTCTTCGGCGCGACCGTCGTCTTGGAGCTGAAGTTCACCGATCGCTTCCCGAACTGGTTCAACGACCTCGTCCAGACCTTCGATTGTGTCTGGACCGGTGCCGCGAAATACGCGGGCGGAATCGAGCTGACGGGCACTCGTTGGGCCAGGCTACCGATGCCGGATTGGATATGAAATCACTCGGAATCGCCGGGAACGCGGGTTTCGTGCGGAATCGGAAGGCGGCACTCCTTGTGCGATGGCCGGCCGGTCTTCGCCGATGAATGGGCAGCGATGATGCCCGCAGCGGGTCAGGCCGTTGGTGGTGAGTTGGGCGAGGTCATTTGGTGCGCCGCCGCATGTTCCTGAAAAATTCTCGGTGGGGGATATAGCGGTTCTGGATATCCGTAACACTCTCGTCACTTGTGAGTTACGGCGATTGCGTGGGCTGGGATTGGGTTCCCTTGGAGGGTGTGTGGAGAACATTTTTGCAGAAAGGGGT
>JANNAJ010000252.1:0-10719 GCA_031384285.1 Verrucomicrobiota bacterium | reverse complement strand
ACCCCTTTCTGCAAAAATGTTCTCCACACACCCTCCAAGGGAACCCAATCCCAGCCCACGCAATCGCCGTAACTCACAAGTGACGAGAGTGTTACGGATATCCAGAACCGCTATATCCCCCACCGAGAATTTTTCAGGAACGAACCGCTGGTCAAACGGATCCCGTCCGACGGACGCCAGCGAAATGGTGGGCTTGAATGGGTCGCGAGAACAATCGGGGGCGCCACCCGGCAGTTGGGGCGGCAGTTGCCCAGTGTTTCATTGGATAGCGGTGCAATGGAGGTGTCCGTTGCTTGATCCAGCGTGTTCCCGCAGGTCCAGTGCACGTCGGTTCTCCGTTCGACTGGGATAGTGGGCGGACACTTTGCAGATTTTGGCCGGGCGGAGAGGCCCGCGCTCCCATCAATCCGGCATCCTCGCGGAAGTTTTCTTTCCCAGAGGCGCGGTAATCCGGACCCTGCGCCGATGCTCACGGATTTCAAAAGCGTCCACTTCGTCGGAATCGGCGGCACCGCGATGGCGAGTGCGGCGGTCGCGATGCACGAGCGCGGGTTCGACGTCACCGGCTCGGATCAGGACGTGATCTATCCGCCGATGTCCACGTTCCTCGCAGCCAGGGGGATCACCGCCAAAGCGGGTTATTCCGAATCCAATCTTTCGCACCGACCGGATCTGGTGGTCATCGGCAACGCGATTTCCCGGGGAAATCCCGAGGCAGAGGCGGCTCTGGACCGGAAACTCCGCTATTGCTCCCTTCCTGAACTGCTCAAGGAATGTTTCATCCGTGGAAAGCGTTCGCTGGTCGTCACCGGCACCCATGGAAAGACCACGACCGCTTCGTTGCTGGCATGGGTCTTCGAAAGCGCCGGGCACAATCCTTCGTTCCTCATCGGCGGCATCCCGACCAACCTCGGCCAAGGTGCGCGTTTCACGGATTCCGAATGGTTCATCATCGAAGGCGACGAGTACGACACGGCGTTCTTCGACAAACGCAGCAAGTTCGTCCACTACCTGCCCGAGGTCGCCATCATCAACAACCTCGAGATGGACCACGCCGACATCTTCGGGTCGCTGGCCGATATCCAGCTTTCGTTCCGCAGGTTCATCAACCTCATCCCCCGGAACGGATTGCTCCTAGCGAACGGTGACGAGACGAACCTGGGGCCGTTGCTCGACGTCAAGCATTGCCCGGTGAAGCGTTTCGGGCTCGGGGAAGCCAACGAGATCCGCGCCGCCGGGATCCAGCTCAACGAGGACAGCTCATGCTTCCAGATCGGGGATTCCCGTTTCCAGGTCCCGTTGATCGGTGAACTGAACGTCCGCAACGCGCTCGCCGTGGCCGCCTGTGCGCGTCATTGCGGGTTGACCAACACCCAGATCCAGAAAGCGTTCGCGACCTTCCAGAGCGTGAAACGCCGGATGGACGTCCGGGGCGAGGCCCGCGGGGTGGTGGTGGTGGACGACTTCGGGCACCATCCCACGGCCATCCGCGAGACGTTGAGGGCGCTGAGGGTGAAGTTCCCCGGGCGACGGCTCTGGGCGGTCTTCGAACCGCGCTCGAACACAACCCGCAGGAACCTTTTCCAGACGGAGCTCGTGGATGCCTTGGAACGGGCCGACGTGATAGTGGTGGCCGAGGTGGCACGGCTCGAGCAGCTGCCTCCGAACGAACGGCTCAATCCGGAGAAGCTGATGCAGGACCTCCGATTGACCGGAAAACCCGCGGCCTATCTGCCGACCGTCGAGAGCATCATCGACCACATCGCCGGGGGCGCGAGACCAGGCGATGTGGTCTGCGTGTTCAGCAACGGCGGCTTCGGCGGCATCCATGACCGGCTGCTCGCGCGCTTGGCCGCCTGAGTGGAAGGCCCAGGCGCTTCCGGCACACCACCGGGGGCATGTCAGGAGATCGTGGGACGGAGCGCATCGAGGACGGCGCCGACCGAGACCGATTTCATCAGGCGAAGCAGGTCGGCCGGGGTCCCGGCGATGGGCCTGCCGTCGTAACGATAGTAATCCAGGTTGCGGCCCGCGACACCGGGATTGGGGATGAGCGTCCAACGATCCCGCAGCGGAAAGATGGGCGGGTTCACCGTCGGCGTCTCGATGACGAACTGGTGCGGCACGGCAACGGCCGCGGCGAGGTGCATGAAGAGCGTGTCGACGCTCAGGAAGGCCGTGCAATGGCGCAGCAGCGCGGCCGCATGGCGGACGCTCGGTGATTCCGGGAAACACACCGGACCGCCACGCAGGGCCGCCCAGAGCTCGCTGTGCGCGACCCGTTCTTCCGGACCGCCGAAGAACACGACCGGCAGGGTCGGGAACTCGTCGTGGAGCCGTCCGGCCAGCTCGACATACCGCTCCAGCGGCCATCGCCTGAGCGCGAGGTTCTTCGTCCCGCCGGAGCCCACATGGATGCCGAGGAACCGCTTCCCTGCCAGATCGTTCTTCGCGAGGAACGCCGTCGCCCAGGCCTCTTCCTCCGGCGCGAGGAACAACTCGTACGCCGGCCGCGCCAGACAAGGCGCCTTTCCGATCAAGCCGAGCAACCGGTTGTTGTTCACCGCTCCATGGACCGAGTAGTCCTGCGGCAGCGAACGCGTGACGAGGTGCCGGTCGGGCCACCCTTCGTTCTCGTACTGGTGGCTCAGCCGTTCGCGTGCACCGATCAACCTCGCGATGACGCGGTAGCCCCGGCGCCCTTGCGTGTGCGTGTTGACCGAAAGATCGAACCGTCGGCGCCTCAACCCCAGCACGAACCGCAACGACGCCAGCTTCGATGCCTTGATGAAATCGTGCTGATGCACCGCGTCGAGGTGCGGGTTGCGGTCGAGCAACGACCTTGCCCCGGGCCAGAGCACAAGCGCTTCCAGACGGGCCTCGGGGAAGTTCGCACGGAGCTCATGGATGAAAGGTGTCGCGACCAGCGTGTCGCCGATCCCGGACAGCGCGAGGACCAGGATGCGGCAATCCGGAGCCAACCGGGCGGGCTCCCTCCGCGGCGCCTCCGCGTTCATCGGGACAGGTCGCTCTGGTAGAGCACGGTGAATTGGTTCCGGCGGAGCGCGTCCTCCGCCACCTCCGGATGCTCGAGGCTCAGGGCCAGCGCCGAACGGCCGTTGGGACGCGTCAGGAACGGATAGGTGTAGTGGATGTTCAGCTCCGCTTCGAGCAACGCACCGAGCACGCCCTGCAACTGCCGCTCCCCTTCGATCTCGACGGCGACGATGGTGGTCTCGGTGAACGGGAACCCGTGTTCCTCCAGGAGAGCCCGGGCACGGTCCGGGTCGTCGACAATCAGCCGGATGATCGTGCTGTCCGTCGTGTCGAGAAGCGTGAGCGCGAGGACATGGACCTCATGTTCGGCCAGGCGGCGCACGACCTCGTGCATGCGGCCGAGCTTGTTCGGGATGAACACGCTGAACTGTTCCACCGGAGCAGGCGTGCGTCCTCGTGCGGTCCGAGGCGCGTCGATATCGGTCAACGGCATGGCGGCAGTATCCGCCGCCAGCGCACCGGAGCAAGCGCCGGCAAGTCCGCGGAGCATCGACAATCCCGGGTGTCCGCGGTCTGCTCGGACGATGTCCGACCGCGCACATACCATCGCCGACTTGCCCCGGCTCGCCGCCGACCTCGGGCTGCCGGGCGTGCGCCGGCACATCTTCCTCTGCGCGGACCCGACGAAACCGAAGTGCTGCGCCAAGGAGACCGGCCTCGCGTCATGGGAATTCCTCAAGGGCCGCCTCAAAGAGCTCGGCCTCGTCGGCCCGGAGGCCTTGGTCGCGCGCACCAAGGCGAACTGCCTCCAGGTCTGTGCCGCCGGCCCGATCGCGGTGGTCTATCCCGAAGGCGTCTGGTACCACTCGTGCACGCCCGAAGTGCTCGAGCGCATCATCCAAGAACATCTGATCAATGGCCGCCCCGTCCCCGGATATGCGTTCGCCCGGAACCCGCTCGACTGAAGCCGTGCGCGACGCCGGCCAGCTCGATTTCTTCCGCTCGCTCTGGACCCGGGCGAAAGCCGCCGTGACGGCCGTCCCCGCCGCGGACGCCGCCGAGGCGTACCGCGAAGAGCTCCTGCTCGCCCCGGGACCGCTGGTCGTCATCTATGCGCGGCATCCGCGCGCAAAGCGGTACCGGCTGTTGTTCCGTCGCGACGGAACGGCGCGCTGCACGGTCCCGCGGCGCGGGACGCTCGCCGAGGCGAAGCGTTTCGTGGCGGAGAACGATGTCTGGTTGACCGAGCGATTGCGGAGACATCTCGGCAGCGCGCGCGCGCCGCGACCGTTGCGCCCCGGAGGAACCGTCCTGGTCGGAGGCGAAGAAACGGAACTGCAGGTCGAGACCCGAGAAGGCGACACGCCCGCCGTCGCCCGGTTGCCCGGGATGGAATTCCCGGTCGACCTCACCACGCCGGACCTGAGACCGCAGGTGGACCAAGCGCTCCGGAAGGCCGCGACGGCGGCTTTGCCGAGGCGGACCCAAGAGCTGGCGCTCGCCCACGGCCTGGAGGACCGGATCCGCCGCGTGAGCGTCCGCGACCAGCGCACGCGTTGGGGAAGCTGTTCGCGCCGCGGCGTGATCTCGCTGAACTGGCGGCTCGTCCAGATCCCGGAGTCCGTCCGCGATTACATCATCCTCCACGAGCTGGCCCACCTGACGCACATGGACCACAGCGCCCGCTTCTGGGCCGAAGTCGCGCGGCTCTGTCCCGGCCACGAGGCGTCCGAGGCGTGGCTGAAACAGCACGGCAAGCTGGTCCTCTGAACCGCGGACGCTGCGAACTTCGTGGCGGCGAACTTCGTTGCCTCGGCGTCGCCCGCTCGCCGATGTTCACCCGCGGCATGACCACCCGACGCCGCCTGACCTTGCTCTCCGCGATCTGCCTCGCCTGCCTCCGCGCAGGTGCCGCGGATGCCGCCTCGTTCGCCGAGGTCTACGGGCTGGTGCGCTCGAACCTGACGCGGATCGATGACAAGGCTCTCGACCAGATGGCGGTCGAAGGGTTCCTCCAGAAACTCGGCGGCCTCGCGCAGCTCGGCGACGCCAAGAGCGATCTCCCGACCGCGGGCGGGACGGCCCCGGTCGCGCTGGTCCACGACGGCCATTACGGCTATGTCCGATTGGTCGAGATCGGTGCCGATGCGGCGCCCGGACTCGCGGCGGCGCTCGCCGGATTCGCGGCGACGAACGATCTCAAAGGAGTGGTGCTCGACCTGCGTTTCGCCGGCGGGCGCGATTTCGCCGCCGCCGCCCGGGTCGCCGACCTGTTCCTTCCCGGGGGCCGCCGCGTGCTCGACTGGGGTGAAGGCCCCTTCATCTCGACCGCCAAGACCAACGCCTCCACCAACGCGCTCGCCGTGCTGGTGAACCGCCAGACCCGTGGAGCCGCCGAAGCGGCGGCCGCCGCGTTGCGCCAAACCGGGACCGCGTTCGTGCTCGGCGCGACGACGGCCGGCGAAGCCAGCTTGTACCGCGACTTCCCGCTGTCTTCCGGACAGAAACTGAGTCTGGCGGTCACCGCCGTGAAGACCGGCGACGGAGAGCCCGTCCCGGCGACCGGCGTCGTCCCGGACATCGTCGTGAACGTCCGTCCGGATATCGAACGCGGCTACTTGGCCGACCCGTTCGGCGTCGTCAGGTCGGCTTCTGCCGCGACCAGCCAGACGAACCAGATCATCTCCTCGGTGCGGGTGCGGAAGCGCCTGACGGAAGCAGACCTCGTGAAAGCCAAGCAGTCGGGACGTCCGCTGGAATCCGCATCGGAAGCGACCAACCCGACCGCGGCACCGACCGAGCCGCGGAAGGTCGTCCGCGATCCGGTCTTGGCCCGGGCCTTGGATCTGTTGAAGGGACTGGACGTCATGCGCTCGCGATGACCGGCCCTGTGGCGGCGAATGCCTCCTTTCCACCCCGGCGCGACCATCGATCCCGACGGTCGATTCGTCACCGAAGCGTGGCCGGTCCACCCGCGGACCGACACACCGGACCGCGACGTTCGGGGCGTGCTGCACCGCTTCCACGACGATGCCGACCGACGATGCTCCGGCGACGGGTTGATCCCCGAACTTGATCTCGGTCGACCAGCGGACGGATGTGGCGTCGCCACGAGACGGTGGTTGCTCCGTTTCGCCGCATTTTGTTCCGCCGTCGCCCTGACGCTGCCGACCGATGCCGACGCCGCGCAGGTCTGGGACGGCCCACCGATCACCTTCATCCAACGCGGAATCGACCCGGATCTCCCCGAGAACCAGGACCGGATCACCGACAACGTGTGGCTTTCTCGTGCGAAGACCCGCGGGCTCTTCAACGCCAAGAGCGAAACCGGCTACGGCCCGGGCAGCCCGGCCGGCACCCGGTGGGCCTTCGGCAGGCTGGAAGACCTCGCGACCCTCCGGTTCGAGGACTGGGAGACCTGGAACGGTAAGTTTCCGCCCGGAATGGCCGGGCAAGAAGCGGTCCTTCATCTCGTCCCGGACGACATCTATCTCGCGATCACTTTCAAGTCCTGGGGACGGCAGTCGGGCGGCGGGTTCTCGTACACCCGATCGACGCCACGCCCGCTGCCCACGCCGCCCCGGTTGACGGTCAGGACGCCGCACGACCTGACCATCGAAGGGGTCGTCTCGGCCACTTATCGGCTCGAAGCCAGCCTCACGGTGTCGCCAGCGACCTGGATCCCGGTTGCCACGCTGACCCTCACCAACTCCGTGCAATCGTACTCCGACGACGCCTCGCAGGAGCAACCCCGACGCTTCTACCGGGCGGTCCTTCTGCCGTGAAAGCAGGCCGTGCCCGGTGCTCGCCGCCGTCGAAAAGAAAGGAAACGAAGAAACCACCGGCACCTCAGGATGTCGGGCAGCCCGGGAACGCGGCACCGTTCGGCGGGCCCGGCCCACGATGTCGCCGCTCTTGCCACCGATGCCTCGTCCGGCCCAGTTTGCTCGTATGGTTCCCTTCCGTCCGGTCCTTCTCGCGTTCACGTTCGCGTGCCTCGCCGCCCACGGCGACGACAAACCTCCCTTCGTCCGCACCGAGGTCATCTACGGCCGCAAGCACGGCACGGCGCTCACACTCGATGTGATCAAGCCGGCCAAGCCCAACGGCTACGGCGTGCTCTACATGGCGTCGGGCGGGTTCTTCTCCAGCCACGAGGCGCTCGATGGCGCGCTCAAGAACGGCTTGCTGGCCCCGGTGCTCGACCGCGGCTACACGGTCTTCGGCGTCGTGCACGGTTCCCAGCCGCGGTTCGTGATCCCGGAGATCACCGAGGACATCCACCGCGCCGTGCGGTTCGTCCGCGCGCACTCCGTGGAGCACGGCGTGAAACCCGACCGCTTCGGGATCTTCGGCGCGAGCGCCGGCGGGCATTTGTCGCTGACGATGGGGACGCAGGGAGGCCCTGGGAAAGCCGACGCCAAGGACCCGGTCGATCGCGAATCGAGCGCGGTGCAGGCGGTGGCATGCTTCTTCCCGCCGACCGATTATCTGGACTGGCGCAGCACGGGGGACGACGCCGTGGGAGTCGGCATCCTGGCCGCCTTCAAGCCGGCGTTCGGCGTTCGCAGCGACACGGCGGAAAGCCGGGCCGTCTTCGGCGAGGAGATCTCACCGATCAACTTCATCAGGCCGGACATGCCGCCGACGCTCATCATCCACGGGGACGCCGACAAGCTCGTGCCGATCCACCAAGCGGAGATCTTCTTGAAGCGATGCGAGGACGTCGGGGTGAAGGCCCCGGTGAAGCTCGTCCGCAAACCGGGAGCGGACCACGGTTGGGCGGGTATCGAGAAGGATGTCGTGATCTTCGCCGATTGGTTCGACGAGCATCTCCGCGGACTCAAGAAGTGAGTCCGGGCCGAGCGGCCGGCCGGTCCGCGCGATAGACCAAGAACATCTCGTCCCCGCGCCGTCTGGAGGAGACCAGCGAGAACCGGGCGGCATCCGAGAGCCGCGGGAACCCGATGCCTTCGGCGATCGTCGGTGCCGTCTGTCCACCGAACACGAACGGACAGAGCGTGAGATGGACCTCGTCCACCACACCGGCGCGGAAGAGCGCATCGTTGAGGCCGCCGCCGCCTTCGCAGACCAACCGTCCGACACCGAAGCGCGACCGGAGCCAGCCGAAGGCCGCGGCGAAGTCCAGTTCCTCGCCCGGCGATGACCAGACATGGTCCGCCAGCGCGCGCAGCCGGGCCAGCTTCGCCGGGTCGACCCGAGCCCCCGTGAGCACGACCACGGGGGAAGCACGATCCCGCCAGACCGCGGCGGAAGGCGAGATCGAGCCGGTCCCGCTGACGACGACCCGCAGCGGAGATCCCGAGAGCCCGCGGCGCAGACGCGCGCAGCGATGCCGGTCGGGGCCGTTGCCAAGGGTCGCATCCGTCTCCTCGACCGTGCGCGCTCCGCAGACGATGGCGTCGCACGTGGCCCGGAGCGCGTGCAGATGCTCTTGGTCGGACGCGCTGCCGAACGTCGTCACGGCACGGTTGGCCGTGGCGATCTTGCCGTCGGCGCTCATCGCCATGTTGACGAGGACGAACGGGGCTCCGGTCCCGGTGCTCATAGGATCAGCATCGCGTCGCCGTAGCTGAAGAACCGATACCGCTCGCGGACCGCTTCCGCATAAGCGGCGAGGATCAACTCGCGGCCGCGAAGCGGATCGCCGGGCGCGGCGAACGCGCTCACCAGCATCAGCAGCGTGCTCTGCGGAAGGTGGAAGTTCGTCAACAAGCCGTCGACGACCGCGAAACGGGCCGGTGGATGGAGGAAGATGCGGGTCGTGCCTGCCCCGGGCACCAAGGCTCCGGCGGTGGCCCGCGCGACGCTCTCCAGGACACGCACGCTGGTCGTCCCGACGGCTATGACCCGACGGCCCTCGGCCTTGGCGCGGTTGACGGCTTCCGCCGTGCTGGCGGGCAGGTCGAACCGCTCTTCATGCATCCGGTGGTCTTCCACTTGGTCCGACTTCACCGGCGCGAACGTGCCGTGGCCCACATGGAGCGTGACGAAGTGCGTCTCGACGCCGGAAGCGCGCAGACCGGTCAGCAAAGCGTCCGTGAAGTGCAATCCCGCCGTGGGGGCAGCCACCGAGCCGTCGTTCCGGGCGAAAACCGTTTGGTAGCGCGTGCGGTCCTCCACGCCGACGGCAGGGGCGGAACGGAGGATGTAGGGTGGCAGGGGCATCTCGCCGAGATCAGCGAATGCCGCGGCGACATCCGGGAAGCCGCCGAAACGTAGCAGGCAGTGGCCTTCGCTGTTTTTCTCCAGGACCTCGGCCTCGAGCGGCGACACTTGTCCGAGCGGCGAACGGAAGCGGATGCAGGTCCCCGGCCTGACCCTCTTTCCCGGCTTCAGCATCACCCACCAGCATGCCGGCGTTTGCTCATGCAACAGAAGCACTTCGACCGCGCCTTGCGTCTCGGGCTTGAAGCCGCGGAGCCGTGCCGGGATCACCCGGGAATTGTTGAGCACCAACACGTCCCCCGGCCGAAAAAAAGAACCTAGGCCAGAAAATTGCCGGTGCTCGATCGCCGCTCCGGACCGGTGCACCACCAGCAGACGTGAGCCGTCCCGTTCCGGTGCAGGGTGTTGCGCGATCAGCTCAGGAGGCAGGACGTAATCAAACTCGGCGGTCAACACGGTGCCGACAGGGTACTCGAAACCGCGAAAGACGACACCGGGAATCCCCGGCCGGGCCGGATCCGGTCCACGACCGGCCATCGCCCCCTAAATGCCCCTACCCAGTCCCCGTCAAGATACCGACAGGTTGTCCACAACCCCGGCCTCCTGCCCTATCGAATTGTTAGTAATTGCGCACAAGGGCTTTGTGTCATCGCCACCCTGTTCTCGGCTGAAAAGGGCTAAGACGCCCGGAACCCACATGTGAATAGAATGAGACCCAGCCGAAGCACTTTGTAGTTGCGACTCAGGGGAACATTGGGGAGAAAAGGTGGAGACAGGTTTAAAAAGTTTTCCCCGCCAGTATGTCCGAAAATCCCGACAGCATGGATGACCCGCCCATTCCGGGCGGTGGCATGCCGTCGCCGAAGTCGGGAGAGCCTTGGTTCTGCTGGAATTTCGACCACAAACTGGACACCCAAAAACGGGTCCAGTTCCCGGCCAACTGGCGCCCTGAAGATCCCGATACCCGGTTCATGATGGTGCTTTGGCCGCATCCCCACATGAAGCCGGTGCGCGAGTTCGGCTTCATCATGGGGTTCACGATGCGGCAGTTCGGGGAGATGCTGGAAAAGCTGGAGGCCAAGGGACCGGGCAATCGTCAAGCAGCCGCGCTCAAGCGGAAAATCTTCCACAACGCTTTCGAACTCGGAGTGGATCCCGCCGGACGCCTCTGCCTTCCGCCAAAGATGGCGACGCAGGTCGGCTTGGACAAGGAGGCACATTTTGTCGGGGCCGGCGGCCATTTCGAGATCTGGGATCCGGAAAGTTTCAAGGCCTGCTCGAAGGCCGAGGACGCCATCGCCGACGAGGGCTACGAGAGCTTGGGCTGACCTATGAACTGGAAGAATCTTTTCGCGACCGGCACCGGGATGGCGGGCTTGGGCACCAAGCCGGTCTATCGCCCGGCCGAACGGGGTTCGCTACCGCGGTTCGGTGCGGCTCCGGACGATCGGGACACCGGCCTCTTCGCCGCGAAGACCGATCCTGTCGCCGGCCCGGTCGCCAACCACACGAGCGTCCTCGGAGCACCGGCGG
>JANNAJ010000211.1:0-3783 GCA_031384285.1 Verrucomicrobiota bacterium | reverse complement strand
CATGGCGGCATGGACCCGTCTCCACAACGCCGCCCGGGCCGGCCTCACCAACAACGCCGCCTACTTCAAGCTCGAGGGCCGCGGACCCGACGGCACTCCCGACCCGGCGCTCGAGAACCTGCTCGATGTCGACAACCTGATCGACTACATGCTGGTCATCCTCTACGGCGGGAACCTCGACGCGCCGATCTCCAACTTCCTCGGCAACACCTCGCCGAACAATTGGTACGGGAACCGCGACCGCACCGGGACGCACGGCGGCTTCCGGTTCAACGCGCATGATTCCGAGCACACGCTGCTGAACGTCAGCGAGAACCGCACCGGACCGTACGGCAGCGCCACCAGCTGGCCGCTCAGCAAGAGCAATCCCCAGTACATCTGGCAGCAGCTCAGCGCGAACGCCGAGTTCCGCCTGCGCGTCGCCGACCACATCCAGAAACATTTCTTCAACGGCGGCGCGCTCACGCCGGCCGCCGCCCGCGCCCGCTTCGGGGCACGAACCAACGAGATCTACGCCGCCGTGGTCGCGGAGTCGGCGCGCTGGGGCGATTCCAAGGTGTCGGTCCCGCTGGCCCGCGACCGGAACTGGCTGCCCCAGGTGAACAGCATCCTCAACAACTACATGGGCCAGCGCACCACGACGGTGCTCAACCAGCTCAAGACGCGGAAGCTGTATCCCGCCGTCGCCGCACCCGCGTTCGGCCAGCACGGTGGCAACGTGCCGTCCGGCTTCCGTGTCTCGATCGGCGCGGCCGCCGGCACGATCTATCACACGACCGACGGTTCGGACCCGCGCCTGCTGGGTGATTCCGTCGCGCCGTCGGCCAAGTTGTACACGACCGATTTCCCGGTCATCGAGACCACGACCATCCGATCCCGCGTGCTCAGCGACACCAACTGGAGCGCGCTCACCGAGGCCACGTTCACCCTCATCCGCGATTACGACACTCTGGCCGTCACCGAGCTGATGTACCATCCGGCCGCGTCCGGCGATGTGGACGGCGACCACTTCGAGTTCATCGAGCTGAAGAACGTGGGCGCGACCGAGCTGGACCTCAGCGGCGTGAGGTTCACCAACGGCGTGAGCTTCACCTTCCCTTCCGGCGCCCGGCTCGCACCCGGCCGCTTCGCGGTGCTGGTGAGCGACGCCGAAGCCTTCGCCAGCCGGTATCCCGGCGTCCTTGTGGCCGGCATCTATGGCGGAAAGCTCTCCAACGGCGGCGAACGCCTCACGCTCGTCCACGCCGCGGGCAAACCGATCTTCGACGCGGCCTACGGCACCGCCGCGCCGTGGCCCACGACGCCCGATGGTCTCGGCTTCTCGCTCGTGCCGGTGGATCCGGCCGCCCCGGCGACGCCGGGCCTCGCTGCGAGTTGGCGCGCGAGCTCGCGTCCCGGCGGTTCGCCCGGTGCCGACGACCTGGTGCTGGACGTCCCCGCGGTGGTCATCAACGAGGTGCTCACGCACACCGATCCGCCGCAGCTCGACGCCATCGAGCTGCACAACCCCGGATCCAAGCCGGCCGACATCTCCGGATGGTTCCTCAGCGACGACCGGAACCAGCCCGCGAAATTTCGCATCCCCGGACCGCGCGTCATCCCGGCGGGCGGCTTTTTCGTCATCGACGAGAGCCAGTTCGACGCGCCCGCGCTCGGCGCCGATGCCTTCCGGCTCGATTCCCACGGCGATTCCGTCTGGCTCTACTCCGCCGACGCCTCGGGCAAGCTCACCGGCCACAGCGACGGCTTCAGCTTCCCGGCCGCGGCCAACGGCGTCTCGTTCGGGCGCATGACGAACTCCGCCGGCGAGGTGCAGTTCACGCCTCAGCGCTCGCTCACCATGGGGTCCGTCTAGTGCGGCCCGACCGTAGGTCCGGTCGTGATGGACGAGATGCAGTACCATCCGGCACCGGGCGAGGTGGAGTTCATCGAACTGAAGAACATCGCCGACCATCCGGTGCCGCTCTTCGATCCGGAGTTCCCGACCAACACCTGGCGGATCGCCGGCGCGGATTTCGTCTTCCCGCCCGGCGTCACGTTGCCGCCCGGCGGCATCGTGGTCGTCGCCGACAGCGATCCGGCGCTCTTCCGCAAGCGGTTCGGCATCGCGCCCGAAGTGCCGGTCTTCGGTCCGTTCGGCGGCAACCTCCAGGACAGCGGCGAACGCCTCGAGCTGCAACGTCCCGACAAACCGGATCCCGTGACCAACAAGCTCGGCCAGGTCAGCTTCTTCGTCCCGTTCATCGGCGTGGATCCGGTCCGCTACAACGACAAGGTCCCGTGGCCGACCAACGCCGCGGGCTCCGGTCCTTCGATCGAGCGCAAGTCGGCCGCGAACTACGGCGACGACCCGTCCAACTGGGCCGCCAGCAACGGCCGCGCGACACCCGGCTATGACAGCGACGGCAACCGGCCGCCCATCGTCGATGCCGGGCGCGACCAGGATTTCCCGGCCGCCGCGGATTTCCCCCTCGTCGTTGCGGTCGCCGGCACCGCGACCGACGACGGCAAACCCGGCGGCCCGCTGACCTACGCTTGGATCCAGACGTCCGGACCCGGCCAGGTGACGATCGTCTCGCCCGACAAGCTCGCCACCCAGGTCCGCTTGCCCGGCCAAGGCATCTACACGCTGCGCCTCACCGTGGGCGACGGACGCATCGCGACGAGCGATGAGCTCATCCTCTCGGCCTCGCGCGCGACCGGCGATGTCACGTTCGTGCCCGCCGGCTCGGCGTGGCGCTATCTCGACAACGGCTCCGACCAAGGCACGGCGTGGCGCGAGCCGGGGTTCGCCGACGCCGCTTGGAAGTCCGGCAAGGCCCAGCTCGGCTACGGCGACGGCGACGAGGTCACGACCCTCGGCTTCGGCAGCGACGCGAACGCCAAATCCATCACCACCTACTTCCGGCTGAAGTTCAACGTGGCCGACGCCAAGTCGGTGACCGGCCTCACCGCCAAGGTGCTCCGCGACGACGGCGTCGTCGTCTGGGTCAACGGCAAGCTCGCGGTCCGCGACAACATGCCCGAGAGCGACGCCACCTACCTCACCACCGCCAGCAACGCCGTCGGCGGCGCGGACGAGAGCACCTTCTTCGACCACCTCGTCGACCCCGGCCTGCTCCGTGACGGCGAGAACACCATCGCGGTCGAGCTCCACCAGAGCAGCGGCACGTCGAGCGACCTCAGCTTCGATTTCGCGCTCATCGGCCAGGTCTTCCCCGCCAACCGCGCGCCGAACGCCGACGCCGGTCCCGACATCACCGTCCCGCTCGGGACCGCCGCCCTGCTTGCCGCGACGTTCGTCGACGACGGGTTGCCGAGCCCGCCCGGGCTCCCCGCGTTCACCTGGAGCAAGGTCGACGGCGTTGGGTCGGTGACCTTCGCGGACCCTCGGTCGCCGAGGACCACCGCCACCTTCAGCGAGGCCGGCAGCTACGTGCTGCGCTTCAAGGCCGACGACAGCGCGCTGAGCGCGAGCGATGATGTCACCATCACCGTGGTCTCCGGCGAGGTTCCGCCGGCCGTCGCCGTGACCTTCGCAGGCTCGGTTCCGGTGCTGCGTTTCACCACCGACGCGGGTCGCAGCTATACCGTCCAAGTGCGCGACGAGCTCGTCGTCGGTGCGTGGGCGACGGTCCAGCAGGTCGCTGCCGGGGCAGCGGGACGCATCGTCGAGGTGCCCTTGGCCGGAGCCGGTTCCCAACGCTACTACCGGGTCGTCTCGCCGTCCGTGCCGTGACGCCGGATCATCCGACGAACAACCAGTGCCACGGCTCGTAGATG
>JANNAJ010000167.1:0-5077 GCA_031384285.1 Verrucomicrobiota bacterium | reverse complement strand
ACTGCATCTGCTCGAGCCGCGCCTTGCTGACCTTGACGCGGACCATGTCGAACGGCTCGCCGGGGGTGATGGCCAGCTCGCGGCGGATGACCTTGTCCTTGGTCTTGGTGTTGCCCTTGATGTCGATGCGCTCGATGTAGGACTTGTCGCCCTCGGTGACGCTGTAGCGGAGGTCGATCGCGGTCTTCTCGATGTTGGCGATCTTCTGCGGGTTGGCCCGGGCGTCGATGTAGCCCATACCGCCGTAGAAATCTTCGATGGCCTCGACGTCTTTCTGGAGACGTTTCGGCGTGAAGACCGTCCCGGGCTTGAGCTGGAGGCCGCGGTGGTTCTTCTCGCCGTCCTTGGAGCGGAGATTCGCGATGATCTCGTCGCCCTTGAAGAGCTCGTTGCCCTTGAAATCGACGCTGCCGACCTTGTACTGGCCGCCTTCGTTGACGTCCAGGCGCACGACCATGCGGTTGGTCTTCGCGTAGTCGAACCTCACGTCCTTCAGCTCGAAGTCGATGTAGCCCTTCTCGGCGTAGAACTCCTGCAGCTTGTCCTTGTCCTCCTCGAACTGCTCGTCCTTGAGCTTACCGCTGCCGGTGAGCCACGAGAACATCCAGTGGCGCCGGGTCTTGATGGTCTTGCGCAGCTTGGATTGCTTGAAGGCGGTCGCGTTCTCGAAGACGACGTCGGTGATCCGGACCTTCGGGGCCTCCGTGATCTCGAAGGTGACGGTGCCCTTGCCGAGGTTCTCGTTGATGCTCGGCTTGTACTCGACCTTGGTCTTCTGCAGACCGGACTTCTGGTACATCTTCAGGATCTCCTGCGCGTCGTTGAAGAGCTTGCGCTCGTCCAACGGCTCGCCGGCCTTCGAGGTGACCTTCTTCCGGAGCTTGCTGACGCTGTACTTCGTGTTGCCGGTGAACCGGATCTCGGTGAGCACCGGCTTGCCCTGCACGACGTAGGTCAGGCCCAGGCCCTTGTCCGACGGCTCTTGGCCGACGCGGACGTTGTAGAAGAATCCCGTGCCGTAGAGGTTCCGCACATCGTCGTCGATGCTGACCTGGCTGAACGGATCCCCCACCTTGACCCGGATGTTGCCGCGTATCAGGTCGTCGCTGACCGCCGGAGGGCCGACGTGCTTAATCGTGATCGCGCCGACCGGCGGTACGACCGGTCTCTCGGCCTCCTGCGCGGTGGCGGCGTATTGCAGGCAGGCGAGCAGCACCGCGCAGAAGCGCAGCCAACGGCGGGAAGCAGGTTTCATCGTTTTCGGCACAGAATCCACGGACAGGAGACCCGTCACGGACGCCGGATAGAACCCGATCGGCTGCCCGGCACGCAACCTCCAAACCTCCCCGCTTTCAGGGCCGTGAGGGCGGTCGGGACCGACCTGACGGCGCGACCGCTCGGACGATGCGTGACCCTCTCGGTGATCGCAAACGGACTCTTGCGACGACCGGAAGCGTCCGCGCCGGACCGGCTCCAAGAAACGAAGAAACCGGTATGCCGGCTGGGGCCGTCCCTCGGACCCTTTCCTGTTCCTGCCGGTCCCGGAGGCGGTGGGGCATCTGCCGGGACGGGTTCCAAGCCGGATAGAGCTACGGCATGGCCATCGTCCTCGGCCTGCCCACCGGGGAACTCGTGGACGAGACCGTCCGCGCGGGACTTCCGCTTCTTCACAGCCCCTCGATGTAGCCTTTCAGGAGCGAGAGGTCGGCGTCCTGCAACGCCATCGCCTTGATCTCCGACTTGCCGCGGATCCTCACGGCGCGCTGGATCCAGTCGCGCGCCACCATCAGGTCGCCGAGTTGGCAGGCGTAGCAGGCGAGATTGTAGGGGATGACGGAATCCTTCGGGAACCGGTCCGCGGTCTCCAGGAGCAGTTCCCAAGCTTCCTCGGTGCGCGTCATCTCGTGGAGACAGTAGCTCTGGTGGATGTAGCCGGAAGGACGATCGGGGTCGGCCAAGACCAAGGCCCGTGCCATCGCCAACGCGGCCTCCCACTCGCCTTTGCCCGCGTAGAGCCGCCAGCGCAGCTCCAGGACGTCCGGGTGCAGCTCGCCTTCCTTGGAGAGCCGGCGCAGTTCACGGGCGGATTCCTCGGGGTCGCCCAGGTCGAGCCACCCTTCCGAGGCGAGCAAGAAGTGGCGGTCAGGATAATCCAGCGGTCGCACGGACGATTCCTGTATTGCGGCGGCGCTCGCTTGGCAAAATCCTTTTCCCGCGATGTCACGCTGCTGCTCCCTCTTGTGGTTGATCGTCGGGCTCGGCTCGGGGGCCGTCCGCCCATCCGCGGCGGTGGTGCCCGCCACGACGCCGGCCGGACTGGGACAGCAGCTCAACGACCGGCTCGTCGCCACCCGAGCGCCCGGTGCCACTTGGAGCGTCTCCGTCGTGGCGCTCGGCAGCGGCAAGACGCTCTTTTCCACCAACGCTTCCCGGCTGCTCACCCCCGCTTCGGACACAAAGCTCTTCACGGCCGCGCTCGCGCTCGACCGCCTCGGTGCAGGGCACCGGCTCCAGACCTTGCTCCGCGCCCGCGGACTGCCCGGTGCGGACGGCGTCCTCTCCGGCGACCTGCTGATCGTGGGCGGCGGGGACCCGAGCTTCGGCACGCGGTCGGAGAAGGGGAGACCGGACCAAGGGATGGGGCCGGTCGTCGATGCCTTGGCGGCCGCGGGGGTGAAACAGGTCGAAGGAGGCCTGGTCTGCGACGAGAGCGAGTTCCGGGGGGCGCCGTTCGGGAGCGGCTGGAACTGGGACGACCTGGACGCCGGCTATGGCGCCGCGGTCTCGGCGTTGTCCTATGACGACAACTTCCTCCACGTCGTGGTCACCCCGGGGAAGAGCGCCGGCATCCCGCCACTCGTCCGCGTCGAGCCTGCGTTCTCGGCCTGCGCGGACGTCCCGTGGGTCACGCCCGTCGTCGATGTCCGGAACGGGGCCGTCACGGCCACGCCAGGAGCGGCCAACCGCTTGGAGATCCGGCGTCTTCCGGGCAGCCGGACCATCGACATCGACGGGCAGGTCCCGTCGGACGCCGGGCGGTCCGTGACCGAGGTCTCGGTGCCTTCGCCGGCGGACTATTTCGCCGCGGCGCTCCGGACGGCGCTGGCCCGGCGCGGGATCACCGTCAAAGGCGCGACCCAGGTGGTCGGCTGGCGCGACCGGGTCGCTCGACCATCGGAGGAAAGCTCGTGGCGGGAACTGGCGTCCGTGCCGTCCCCACCGGTCAGCGCGCTCGTCCGCGACACGCTCAAGCCGTCGCAGAATCTCCATGCCCAGCTGCTCCTGCTCGCCGTCGGCGCCGCGTCGGAGCGCCTGGCGACGAACGGTGTCCCGGACCGGATCCAGAGCGGCACCACCGAAGAAGCCGGCTTGCGCGCGCTCGAAGCGTTCTTGCGCTCGATCGGCATCGAGAAGGGCGCGGCGACCTTCGAGGAAGGCTCGGGTCTCTCGCGGAAGAACCTCGTCACCACCGACGCCATCGTCCGGCTGCTGGTCGCGATGGACCGGCATCGATGGAACAAAGAATGGCGCGACGCCCTCCCGGTCGGCGGCGTGGACGGCACGTTGCAGGACCGTTTTCGCGAACCTCCGACCAAGGGCAACGTCCGGGCGAAGACCGGCTCTCTGCGCCATGTCGGCGCGTTGTCCGGCTACGTCACCACCGCCGCCGGTGAACGACTGGCCTTCAGCATCCTGGTGAACGGGTTCGTCACCGAAGGCGCGGGTTCACCGCGCGGCGAGATCGATGCGTTGGTCGAGATCCTCGCCGCCTATGCCGGGACCGGCGGATGACGCCGCCCCGGGCGGGAGACGAGGCCGCGATCGTGACCCACGGCCGAGGCATCAGATTTCGAGGAGTCGGTGTGGGTAAGCTGGATTCATGGCGGCGTGGTGCTGTCCACGGTGGATACCGCGGTCGAGCCGGTCGGAGGTGTCGTGGCTGTTGAAGCCCTCGGGCAAGGGCAGGAACGTGCGCAGCCACTCCTCCCGCGAGCGCCCGAGATTCTTCATGACGTAGGCCTCTCCCCGGCAACCAGCAGCGTGCACACCGCGCGGGTCCGGCAGATCGTCGAACACCCCCACCAAACTCACAGGCGTCGTCATAGCCCTCAGGCCTACCACCCCGACCCATCCGGATCAATCCCTATCCCCTCGGCAACCTTCCCTTTCATGCGTCGGCCCTGGGCTGTCATCTAAGCCGGAACCATGCAGATGGATCCGGGTGGCACGGCCAACCTGGCCGTTCTCGGCGGCAACTTGCCGCCGAGCTTCGGCACGGCCAGCGCGCTCACCGAAGGGTGCATTCCCGGCGCACCCAGAGCCGCGGAAGAGTCGCCCGCCACAACAGGCCGGTGGCCAGTTCCACCCACGCCTCTACTGCATCGTTCCGGCTAAGTGGTATCGCGCTCCGGCCCGCCGCATCGTGGGTTTTTCATCTTAGCGCGTTGCCCTCCGGCGCGCTGCGCGCCTAGCCTCGTCGGCACGCATGCCCGACTCCCCCGCCATTCCACGGCCCCCTCGTGAGTTCACGACGACGCGTTGGAGCGTGGTGCTGCGGGCCGGAGGCACGAGCCCGGAGCAGGCGCAGGCGGCCTTGGAACAACTGTGCCGTGACTACTGGTACCCGCTCTACGCCTATGTCCGCCGCAAGGGGCTGGGTCCCGAGGACGCCTCCGACCTCACGCAGGAGTTCTTCGCCAAGCTGCTGGCCAACGATTTTGCCCAAGGCCTGACGCCCGATCGGGGACGCTTCCGGTCCTTCCTGCTCACCGCCCTGAACCGGTTCCTCATCAACGAATGGCAAAAGGGCCGACGGCAGAAGCGGGGCGGGGGAGTGTTCACCGGCTCGCTCGATGCGCTGATCGCCGAGCGCGGGGAAGCCAGCTACGTGGCGGAAGCGGCGCACCAGGAGACGCCTGAACACCTGTTCCTGCGGGCGTGGGCCGAGACCCTGCTGGCCCGGGTGCTGGATCGCCTGGCCTCCGAATGCGCCACCCGCGCCGACGTGCGCTTCGAGGTGCTGCGACCCTTCCTGGCCGCTGGCGAAGAGCCGCCCGCGCTGGCGGACGCCGCCATC
>JANNAJ010000162.1:0-6935 GCA_031384285.1 Verrucomicrobiota bacterium | reverse complement strand
GGAACGTATGCGTTGGCGGGTGTTGCTGGGTTCGGTTGGCTGGCGTTCGCCGGTTATCGCCGCTTCCGCAAGTGACGTCGGGCAGGTTGGTCTGATTCTGCAAACAGGCGCAGCTAAAGCTGCGCCTGTTTGCTTTTTTTGCGTAAGGAAACGGAGGCTCGTTGGACTGACGGGTGTCAACGGCTACCGTGGGAATTATGGACGCTTTACTATCGAGAACACTCAGATCCATCGCAGGCTTGCTCTTGGTCCTGCCGTGGATCGCCGTCGGGCAAGCGCGGACCCAAGCTCGGCTGTTCCTGGACCAGGACACCGCGCAACCAGGGCAGGTCGTGACGGCTGGCGTGGAGTTGCGGATGCCGGCCGGTTGGCATACCTACTGGAGGAATCCGAGCGAACCTGGCGGTCCCGGGACTCGCACAAAAATCGAGTGGACGCTTCCAGCCGGCATCACCGCTGGAGAAATCGCATGGCCGGTGCCAGAAAAGCACTCCGACCCTGCCGGTGACACCCATGTCTTCAACGGGACGGTCCTGCTCTTGGTGCCGCTCACGGTCGGACCCGGTGTCACGAGAGGTCCGTTGGAGCTCAAGGCGCGTGTGTCATGGCTTGAATGCGAGACCGAATGTGTCCCGGGCAAGACCAACCTCTTGATCCCGCTGGTGATCGGAGATCAGACCCGCGCATCAGGAGATGTCCAGTTGTTCACTGCGGGGCGTCAGCGCTTGCCGATCGTGGGGACCAATCCCGGGGCCACGGCAGCGTGGGAGGCAGAGGCGGTCGGGGAGCAACGGTCGTTGCTTCTTGAATGGGAGACGGATGCCAAGTCCGTCGACTTCTTCCCGTACGAGAGCAAGACCGTCGAGATAGGCGCCAAGTCGGAATCAGTTCCCGTCCGCGGTGGCCAAGTCCGGCTGCGGAAGACCGTGACGAAGACCGATGCCGGTTGGCCGATGAGCGTCAGCGGGGTGCTCGTCGCTCGATCGACGACGGGCGACATGAAGGCCTATGAGGTCACGCTCCCGGTCAGCGACGCTATGGTTGTTGCGACGGCCGCGAAAGCAGATCCGTTCTCGTGGGCCGGCTTGCTACCGATGCTCGGTGCGGCGTTCTTGGGCGGGCTGATCCTCAACATCATGCCGTGCGTGCTGCCCGTGTTGGCGCTGAAGATCCTGGGGTTCGTGCGCCAAGCTGGGAGCAACCCGGCGCACGTGCGGAAGCTGGGATTGGTCTATGGCGCCGGGGTGCTCAGCTCGTTCTTTGTTCTGGCAGGCGTCGCATTGGCCGTCCAGGCGGCCGGAGGCATCGCTGGTTGGAGCACGGCTTTCCAGAATCCCCAGTTCCGCGTCGTGATGTGCGTCTTGCTCGTGCTCGTGGCGCTGAATCTGTTCGGGGTCTTCGAGGTGACGCTCGGAGGCGGCGCGATGGGCGCGGCGGGGGATCTGACCGCCAAGGAAGGTCCGGCCGGAGCGTTCTTCAATGGTGTGCTCGCGGCGGTGTTGGCGACTCCTTGCACCGCGCCGTTCTTGGCGACGGCGATCGCGTTCGCGTTCACCCAACCTCCTCCCGTCCTGCTCGCCATCTTCCTCACTGTCGGGCTCGGGTTGGCGGCCCCTTTCGTTGCCCTCTGCTGGCGTCCGTCGTGGCTGAAGCTGTTGCCGAGACCCGGCGTCTGGATGCTGCGGTTCAAGGTCGCCATGGGATTCCCGATGCTGGCCACCGCGGTGTGGATCTTCTGGTTCACGGCCACCCGGTTGGGCCAGGCAGGCGTCCTGTGGCTCGGACTCTTCTTGGTGGTCCTTTCGGCGGCCGCGTGGGTGTGGGGCGAGTTTGGCCAGCGATCCGAACGAAAGGGCGTCGCTCTTGGTGTCGCGTCGGCGCTGGTTGTCGGTGGATATCTCGGGATCCTGGAAGGTGAGCTGGATTGGCGGACGCCGCTCGCCGCCAAGAAGCCCAAGGTGGATTGGCAGGTGTGGAGCGTCTCCAGCGTCTCGCAGGCACGGATGGCCGGTCGGCCGGTCATCGTCGATTTCACGGCGGACAACTGCGCGAACTGCAAGTTCAACAAGGCGACCTCCATCGAGGTCTCGTCGACCATCGCCAAATTGAAGGAGAAGAACGTCGCGACGTTGATGGGAGATTTCACGGATGCGGATCCGGCCATCGCCGCGGAACTGCAGAAACACGGCCGCCGCGGCGTTCCCCTCGTGCTGGTCTATCCTCGAGATCCTTCAAAACCGCCGAGAGCGCTCCCGACGGTGCTCACGCCGGCGATCGTCCACGAAGCACTCGATTGGGCTGCCCGGTGAGATGACGGGCGGTGCGCTGCGTCCGCGGGCCATCGTGGCGTCCAGGTGTCCAGGCTCGCCTTCGCGGACGGATCGGTGGAGCGTTTGGCCGATTCCCGATTCCTTCTCGTCATGAGATCACCCTGCTCCGTCCTGATCGGACTACTCTTGTGCCACGCCGTGACCGCCGCACCGCAGCGGCGGTTCACCGTGGGTTGGACCAACAACCTGCTGAACGTCGATCATCCAGACCTTCCGGGTGGGAAGCTGGAAATATTGTATCTCGAGGCGTTCCTGCGTCCTGGCGCGAACGGACAAGACTGGGGCAAGAGCAAGATAGCCCACCGCACCACCTTGATCGAAGCCGCGCCGGATCGAAGCGGGCTCCGCTTCCGCACCGTCGTCGAACCGGACATCGAGGTGCTCCACGAGATCCGGGCCGGCGCGGACGAATTGGATCTCACGTTCACGATCCGGAACCCGGGGCGCACCCGTGTCGATCTGCAGTGGTTCCAACCGGCTTGTATCCGCGTCGCGAGTTTCACCGGACGCGTCCAATCCGACTACATCGGTCGCAGCTTCGTCTTCACCACCAACGGTCTGACGACGTTGGACCGCCTCGGGCGCACGACCGATGCGTTGTATCGCGGCGGACAGGTCTTTCTCCCGCCGTGGACGCGCGATGCCGACGCCAATCCGAGACCTGTCGCCACAAACCGGGTCGCGAACGGCCTCATCGGTTGCATCTCGGCCGACGGTAGATGGTTGCTCGCCACCGCGAGCGACCGTACCCATGAGCTGTTCGAAGGGGTCTATGTCTGCTTGCACAGCGATCCGTTGATCGGCGGCCTGGAAGCCGGCGAGACCAAGCGGGTCCGGCAGAAGCTCTATCTGCTGCCGAACGACCCGGCAGCGCTCCTGCGGCGGTACAGACGGGATTTCCCGGACCGCGACCCTTGGTGAGCCGGTCGTCGGAGCCGATCAAACGGCCGAGCTCCGGGGTTTCACCATCACGAGGGTCTGCTCGGCCGAGTAGTCGGCATCGTTCCCGAGCAGTGCGGGCGTGAGGACATGGCCGGTCGGCGCGGTCGTTCCCAACGCTTCGAGCGCCGTCGCCAACTCGTCGGCGCTTTGCGGACGTCGCGCGGGGTCCTTCGCGAGCAATCGGTGGATGATCTCGACAAGACCGGGCGGCAAGGCCGAGGCGGCGACCGAATCCAGCGGCCCCGGCTCGCGGTCGAGGTGCGCCGACACGACTTCTTCATGGTCGGCGCCGTCGAAGACATAGCGGCCGGTGAGGAGGAACCAAGCCAGGCACCCGACCGCGTAAAGATCCGCGCGCCCGTCGACATCCGCGTCGTCGCGGATCTGCTCCGGTGCCATGAAATGGGGCGAGCCCGTTATCGTGCTGAGGTCGTCGAGGTCCTCTTCGTTGCCGGGGCCTCGGCGACCGCTGATCGCCAGCCCGAAATCGAGCAGTTTCACCACTTCTTGTCGTGCGCCTTGACGGCATAGGAACAGGTTCGCGGGCTTGATGTCCCGATGGACGAGCCCGAGCGAGTGGGCCTCCGCCAACGAATCGCAGAGCTGGCGCAACCAATGGATCACGAGACCGGGAGGTTGCGGCCCGAGGAGTTCCACGACCTGCGCGAGATCGGCCCCGTGCAAGAGCTCCATCACGTAGTACAACTGGCCGTCGTCGGTGCGGCCGTAGTCGTACACCTGGACGGTGTGCGGAGACGTGAGCCGGGCGGTCACCTTGGCCTCTTGGAGGAAGCGGGCGAGGAAGCGCTCGACGTTCTGGGGATTGCCAGCCTGTTCGAGCAGGAACTTCGCGCTCACCAGCTTGATGGCGGCGGGACGGGCGAGGACCCGATGCGCGGCCTGCCACACCTCGCCCATCCCGCCGCTGCCGAGCCGACGTTCGAGCGTGTACGAGCCCAGCTCGCGCAACTGGGAGCGAGCCGAGACCAGTTGCTCCGTGAGCGCGCGGAGGCGGCGACGTTCGCGTTCCCGGTGGACCACCAGCGCCGCGCCGACCAACGCGCAGATCCAGGTCGAGCTCACCGCGACGACCATCCGTTGCGCGAGCTGCGGCGGCGTGTGCGGGCCGTGGTTTTGTCCGGTCACGATCATCACCGCCAACGCGACCGGCGTGGCCAAGGAGACGACGAGCAGCAGCGCGTGATGCAGGATCCATGGCCCGGCCACGAGCAGCGTGAACAGCAGGACGTGGATCGAGTTCCACGAGGGCCGAGGGCCGACCTGCATCGTGCCGGTGAGCATGCGTGCCTGCATCATCGAGCCCGCCAGAACGAGCCAGAGGAAGAGCCCGGTGCAGGCGATAAAGGCCGCGCTGCCGCGGCGACGGTAGCGGGCCAGGGCGGCGACCCCGAGGCAACCGAAGACCTGGAGCTCCAAGATGAGCGGAGGTCCACCGAGCGGGAGCTGGGCATCGGGGGTGTCGCCGAGCCAGATGCGTTGCAGTTCGGTGGCCAACATCGACAACGCGATCGTCGCCCCGGTGATCATCGAGAAGCGGATGACGCCGCCGGCCACGTCCTCCGTCCTCGTGACATCGCTGAGGTCCACGGAAGACGGGCCGAGGAGCGCGAAGTCCGTGCGATGGATCTTCGCGGAGCCGCTGTCGGGAGGGTTGTGCTGGCTCATGGGAGTCGGGAGGACGTTGGCGTCTCCGCAGGCGCTTGCCAACCGATCAGGTCCGCGTCTTCGCCGCCGAGGAGCCGGAAGGCGAAGTCCGGAAGGTCCGCGTCGCGATCACCAGCGCTCCCAACGTCAGCGCGGACGAAACCAAGAACGGCGCGCCGGGCAGGCTCAGCGGCGCACCCGGCGCGATGAAGTAGGCGAACAACTGGGTCGAAGCGAGCGGCGCGATGATCTGTCCGAGGCTCGCCAAACCGGTCAAAGATCCTTGCACCGCGCCTTGCTCATCGGCCGGAGCGCTCCGGGAGATCAATCCCTGCAAGGCGGGACCTCCGATGCCGCCGAGGCAGGCGAAACCGAGCACCGGGAAGAGCATCCATCCCTGGGTCGCGAACGCGTACCCGATGTAGCTGATCGCGCCGATCGTGAGACCCACGAGCACGGACCGTGCTTCGCCGAGTCTCGGGATGATCTTGCGCGCGAGCCCGCCTTGCACGACCGCCGACATCAGCCCGACGAACGCGAGCGACAGGCCGATCTGCTGCGGCGTCCAAGCGTAGCGATGGCCGGTGTAGAGCGCCCAGATGCTGTGGAGCATGAACTGTGCGACGTTGGACAAGAAAAGCGCCGCAGCCAGCCGCGCCACCACCGGATATCGTCCAAGCGCGACCAACGAACCCACCGGGTTCGAACGGCTCCAGGAGAACGGTCGGCGGATCGCGCGCGGGAGCGATTCCGGGAGCACGAAGAAGCCGTACAGCCAGTTCGCCAACGTCACCACCGCGGCGAAGTAGAACGGGATCCGCAAGTGGTTCGCGGTCAGCCATTCCGCCCAGGCGGCGGGAAGGTGCGCGACCAGTTGCGGGTGCGGAACGCCGAGCCAACCGCCCAAGGCCGGACCGAGGATGAACCCCACGCCGAACGCGGCGCCTATCATGCCGAAGTTGGCGGCGCGTTTCTCGGGCGGGCTGATGTCGGCGATGTAGGCCGTGGCGACGGAGATGCTCGCGCCGCTGAGGCCGTTGACCAAACGGCCGAGGAAGAACCACGGCAGGGTCGGCGCCAACGCCATCATCAGATAATCCACCGACGAGCCGAACAGCGATACCAGGATCACCGGACGGCGCCCGAAGCGGTCCGAGACGCTCCCGAGCACCGGGGCCATCAAGAACTGCATCGCCGCGTACGAGAGCGTGAGCAGCCCGACCTTCTGCGCCGCCGCCGGGACGTCCCCGCCCTCCATCTGCTCGATCAGCTTCGGGAGGATCGGGATGAGCAACCCGAACCCGACGATCTCGAGCAACAGCGTGATGAAGATGAAGCCGAGGGCGGGTTTGCGTTCTTTCATGTCCAGAGGCCCATCGTCGGTTCCAGGTCCGAAAGGATGCGCGGGCGATGTCCGCACGTCCTTGAAAGCGGAACGGCGGCCCGTTTCGGAGCCGCCGTTCGCATGCAAGAAGCCGTGGACCAGCTATCAGAGCCCCTTGGCGATGATGAGCTTGAGCAGGTCGCCGACGCGGTTGCTGTAGCCCCACTCGTTGTCGTACCAGCTCACGAGCTTGAAGAAGCGGCTGTTGAGGCCGACACCGGAGCCGGCGTCGTAGATGGAGCTGTGCTTGTCGTGGATGAAGTCGGAGCTGACGACCTCGTCGCCGGTGTAGTCGAGGATGCCCTTGAGGTAGGTCTCGCTGGCCTTCTTCATCGCGGCGTTGATCTCGGCGAGGGAGGTCTCCTTCACCGTGCGGACGGTGAGGTCGACGACGGAGACGGTCGGCACCGGCACGCGGAAGGCGACACCGGTGAGCTTGCCCTTGACCTCGGGGCAGACGAGCGCCGTGGCCTTGGCCGCGCCGGTCGTGCTGGGGATGACGTTCTGCGCCGCGGTGCGGCCGCCCTTCCAGTCCTTCTTGCTCGGGCCGTCCACCGTCTTCTGCGTGGCGGTGTAGGCGTGGACGGTCGTCATGAGGCCTTCCTCGATGCCGA
>JANNAJ010000159.1:0-5368 GCA_031384285.1 Verrucomicrobiota bacterium | reverse complement strand
GGGGAAAATCGTTCAGCGACGGTGGCCGGATCCACGGCCACGTGCTCGATCCGCGATGCGGCCTCCCGGTCACCGGCGGACGAATGGCCGCGGTGGCGCTTCCGGCGGCGGCGGATTCCGACGCGCTCTCGACCGCGCTGCTGGTCCGTGGCGAAGAGGGCTTGGACGGTCTGGGCGCGGCGTTCCCGGGCATCAGGACGTGGATCGCGGCTCGAGCGTGAGCAGGGCACGCGGCGGCGCGGGACGCGAAGGGAATCGCACCGGCAAGAACCGGTGTCGGTCGGTCGCCGTGCCTTCTCGCGCTGCGGGATCGCCTTGCGGTCAGGCGACAACCGGGCGGGCGGGCAAGCGGAAGGGCGCGCAGGAGATCGTGTCCTGTCGGCGCCCGCCCGCTTTCCCGCCCGCCCGGCGAAGGCTGATGGTGGCGTGGGTTTTCATGCGGCCACCGCCATCAGTTCGGTGCTGCGTGCGCGGATGAGCTCCTGCCGGAGCGAACGCCGCCGGGTCGCGAGCGCCTTCTCCTCGAACAAGGTCGGGAAGACCAGCAACGGGTGCGGCTCCAGCCAGGCCAGGGCCGCCGCCTCGTTCGCGGCGCGCCGCAACGGAGCGAGCAGCGCGGGGCTGGTCACGGCCTCGAGGGCCAGGCGCAACAGCCGGTTCTTCAATCGTTCGAGCTCGGTCTCGGCCGTCCGCGTGAACGGTGCCGCGGGTTCGGGCACCAGCGCGAAGCGGGGATCGAGCCCAAGTCTCGCGGGTGTCGTTTCCGGTTCTGTCCTCATGTCTGTTTCTTTCTCTGTCTCTGTCCGCCGTTGGTCCGGCTTGGTTTTCTACGTCCGCCTCCGCCTTCGTCTTCCCGCCTCCGCCGACCCCGGGTCCGCGGCAACAAAAAACCCACGATCGCCGGGCGATCGTGGGTTTTCGGAAAAACTTGGTCTTGGCTTCTTGCTCTAGAAGAGGACCCCCACATCGCCCCATGCCTTGGCGGTATGCCAAGAGCAGCCGGCTTTCCCGCCTTGTTGGCGGAGCTGGCTGGCTACGATGGCCATGGTTTTCTGCGCGAAGTTCATCTTTAGCGGTCGGGAAACTGCCCGACATTGTGCTCGGATGTCAATGTCCGCATCGGCATCTTGCGGACGCCTTCGTGGCATCCATGGCCAAGATCCTTTCCCAGACGTCGCCCCGCGGGCGGGCCGGGTTCACCTTGATCGAGCTGTTGGTGGTCATCGCGATCATCGCCGTGCTCGCCGGTATGTTGTTGCCTGCGTTGGGCCGGGCGCGGGACAAGGGCCGGACGGCCAAGTGCCAGAGCAACCTCCGCCAACTGATGCTGGCGGCGTCCATGTACGACGACGATTTCCGGGTCTATCCGGTCGGCTGGCCCAGCGGCAGCGCGGTCGGTCCCGATGGATTGCCACCGATCTGGTACCGCCAGCTGCAGCCCTATCTCGGACGGAAGTCCAACGTCTCCGGCAAAGGCGTCTTCATCTGCCCGTCCAGCGTCCAGAAGGCGCAGGCGGACGAGAAGCTCGGCGGCGCGCTGCGCGAGGGCGGTTTCTGGGGATTCCTCTCGTACGCGCAGAACACCTACGTGAACAACGGCGTCACCACCGTCGGATCGAAGAGCATGCTCGACCCGGTGAACACGCTGATGTTCGCCGACACCGACGGCTGGGATGCCTGCCTGTATCCCGACAAGGACGGCACCGCCAACGTCTGCTACCGGCACAGCGGCGGCAACGAGCGCAGCACCGACACGCAACGCGTGGCCACCGGACCCAAGAAGACCAAGGCCCGCGCCGACGCGGTGTTCGTGGACGGCCACGTCGAGCTGCGCCGCGACGCCCCGAAACGGATCTTCACCCTCGAGGTCGACTGATCCGGACGCAGGACGAGGAACTCCGGTGTCCGCGGCCCGCCCCGCGAACCCGTGCGACCACCTTGCGTTTGCCGGGAGAAACCTGATTCCCTCACGGTCCGTCCGATAGCGATCCCCATGAGCGACAAGCCCGACCACAAGAACACGCTGAACCTGCCGCGCACCGAGTTCCCGATGCAGGCGAACCTGGTGCAGCGCGAACCGCAACGTCTCGCCCGATGGGAGGCCGACGGCATCTACGCGCGGATCCGTGAAGCGCGCGCCGGCCGGGAGAAGTTCGTGCTCCATGACGGTCCGCCCTTCGCGAACGGCGACGTCCACGTCGGCACGGCGCTCAACAAGGTGCTCAAGGACATCATCGTCAAATACCAGACCCTCCGCGGGAAGGACGCGCCGTACGTGCCCGGCTGGGACTGCCACGGCCTGCCCATCGAATCCAAGGTCGCGCAGGAGTTCCGCGCCGCCGGCAAGACCGACACCGACACCGCGACCCTGCGCACCGCCTGCGACGCCTACGCCCGGAAGTACATCGACCTCCAGCGCGGCCAGTTCAAACGCCTCGGCGTCTTCGGCGATTGGGAGAACCCTTACCTCACGCTCGACCGCCGCTACGAGGCCGACGAGCTCCGCATGTTCGCCGACATCGTGGAGAAGGGCTTCGTCTACCGCGGCAAGAAGCCCGTGTACTGGAGCATCCCCTTCAAGACCGCGCTCGCCGAGGCCGAGGTCGAGTACGCCGACCACGTGAGCCAGAGCGTCTACGTGCGCTTCCGCCACAAGGACGAGCCGAACACCTTCGTGCTCATCTGGACGACCACGCCGTGGACGCTCCCCGCGAATCTCGCGGTCGCCTTCAACCCCGGCTACCACTACTCGCTCGTGATGGTCGAGGGCGGTGCCTACATCGTCGCCAACGCGCTGCTCTCCACCGTCTCGGAGAAGCTCGGCTGGGGCAGCTACCAGATCATCCGCTCGCTCCACGCCGACGAGCTGGCCACCGTCGAGTACGAGCATCCGTTCTGCGCCCGCACCGGACGCCTCTTCCCCGCCGAGTTCGTCACCAGCGACACCGGCACCGGCTTCGTCCATATCGCGCCCGGCCACGGCGCGGACGACTATCAGCTCGGCCTGCGCGAGAAACTGGCGATCTACTGTCCGGTCGACGACGAAGGCCGCCTCGCCCCGACCAACGACCTGCCGCGCGAGCAGCAGCTGCCCGAATCGCTCGTCGGCAAGTCCACGCTCTCGAAGAACCACCGCTCCGAGGCCAACGACGCCGTGCTGGCGCTGCTCACCGAGAAGCAGGCGCTCGTCCTCCGCGAGGATTTCACCCACAGCTATCCCCACTGTTGGCGCTCCAAGACGCCCATCATCTTCCGCGCGGTGGACCAGTGGTTCATCAAGATCGATCATGAGGTAGGGACGCGGTGCTCCGCGTCCGAGAACTCTTCGTCGGCACCGTTGGTGCCGACGAAAGATGGGGACACGCAGCAGCGTGTCCCTACAACTTTTCGCCAAGCCGCCCTCGCCGCCATCGGTTCCGTGGATTGGATCCCCGAATGGGGCCAGAACCGCATCGAAGGCGCGGTCAAGACCCGTCCCGATTGGTGCATCTCGCGGCAGCGTTCGTGGGGCGTGCCCATCCCGGCGTTCTACGATGCCGCCGGCGAACCGATCCTCAACGCCGCCATCGTCCGCAACGCCGCGGCGCTCATCGAGGAACAGGGCAGCAATGTCTGGTTCGCCACGCCGGTGGCCGAGCTGTGGACGAAGTGCCGTCCCGCCGATTGGACCGGCACCGAAGCCGTCCGCAAGAGCACCGACACGCTCGACGTGTGGATCGATTCCGGCAGCTCCAGCCGCGCTGTGCTCATGCGCCGTCCCGAGTTGCAGCATCCCGGCGGCGCGTCCACGCACCCTTGGCAGGCCGACGTCTATCTCGAAGGCTCCGACCAGCATCGCGGTTGGTTCCAGTCCTCGCTGCTGCTCTCGCTCGCGGGCAACGGCGTGCCGCCGTTCAAGACCGTGCTCACCCACGGCTTCATGGTGGACGAGGACCGCGAGAAGATCTCCAAGTCCAAGCAGGGCGCGGGCGGCTACCAGAAGCCGCAGACCGCGGACCGCTTCGTGAACGAGTACGGCGCGGATGTCCTGCGCCTGTGGGTCGCGTCGCAGGACTACCGCAGCGACATCGTCGTGAGCGAGGAGCGCCTCAAGAAGGTCGGGGAGACCTACCGGCTCATCCGCAACACGCTGCGCTACCAGCTCAGCAACCTCTACGACTTCGATCCCTCGAAGCACGCCGTGCCCGATGCCGGTCTCACCGGCCTCGACCGCTGGATCCTCGGCGAGTTCGCCAAGCTGGAGACCGAGGTCGCCGCGGCCTACGACGCCTATGAGTTCCACGTCGTGTACCAGAAGCTCGCGCAGTTCGTCGCCGTGCAGCTCAGCTCGCTCTACCACGACGTCGTGAAGGACCGGCTCTACACCGACCCCGCCAACTCGCCGCGCCGCCGCAGCACGCAGACCGCGCTGCACCGCATGGTCGCGCGCCTGGGCCAGATGCTCGCGCCCATGCTCGTGTTCACCGCGGAAGAAGCGTGGGAGTTCATCCCGGGAAGACCGATCGCGTCGGTGCATTGTTCCGACTGGTCCGCGCCCGTGGCAGATCTCGGCCTGAGCGCCGAGGATGAGGCCGCTTGGAAGGAGATGTTCCGCCGCCGCGAGACCATCCTCGGCAAACTCGAGGAAGAACGGCGCGCCAAGCGGATCGGCAAATCCTTGGAAGCGGTCGTCGAGCTTTGCGGCGACGTGGCCGCGGACCCTGGTTTGGCGGTGATCCAGCGCTATCGGACCGAGTTCCAGGAACTGCTCAACGTCTCCGCGGTCAGCGTCGTCGCCGGGCCCGCCGGCCAGGCCGAGACTACCGTCACGGTCCAACCCGCGAGCGGTCTCGGCCGCGTCAAGTGCGACCGCTGCTGGCATTGGGAGACCGAGGTCGGATCCCATGCGGTGCACACGGGGCTCTGCCCGCGCTGCATCGTCGCGGTCGAAGCGGTGGGTGTTTCTTGACCGGGAACCGGAGACGTCCCTGCGCATCGCTCTCCATGAAGCTATCCCATCCCGCGCTGGTGACCCTCTTGCAGAAGGCGTACTCGGGCGAGAAGGCCGCGGCCTTGGCGTACATCGGGCATGCCGCCTCGTTGCGTTTGCCTGCCGCGAAGGCAGCGGTGAAGCAGATCGAGGCGGACGAGTGGGCGCATCGGGAGAATCTCCGGATCCTGATGCTGCGATACGACGTGCCCGCCTCGCGTGCGCTGGAGGTCCGCTGCCATCTTCTGGGCAAGGCCATCGCCTGCAGCTGCCACGTCATCGGCTGGTTCATGCCGTACTTCTTCGCCGGCAAGCTGGAGAGCGGCAACGTCTGCGAGTACTTCGTCATGATGCGGTATTTCCATGGGCTCGGGATCCACGACCACGACGAGGTGTTGT
>JANNAJ010000068.1:0-4679 GCA_031384285.1 Verrucomicrobiota bacterium | reverse complement strand
CCGCAAGGCCGGCCCCTTTGCGTTTTCTCCGGCAGATCCTGCGGCCGCGTTCGGTAGCATGCGCCATCGGCCGCCGTTTTGGGTTCTCAGGCGCCGGTCGGGTTTCTTAGGCTCGGTGCATGACCCGTCATTGCCATCGATGCGGCACCTCTTGGCCCCTCAGCGCGCAGCCCGGTCGGGGCGAGAGCTGCGAGAGCTGTCGTGCCGACCTGCGTGCCTGCCTCAACTGCCGGCACCACGACCGCCATGCGGCCCACGGATGCCGCGAACGCCGGGCCGAACCGGTCGAGGACAAGGATCGCGGGAACTTCTGCGAGTGGTTCGAGTTCGCCGCGCGGACCTGGACGGGCGCCGGCGCCGAAGTTCCGCGCGAGGACTCCGCCCGGGCGGCGTTGAAGGCGCTCCTGGGCGATTGAGCGCCCGCATCCGGCGACGCCGTCGCTTGCACCGGCCGTACCCGGTCCCGCAGGCTCGGTGAGCGCCGTGAAGCTGCTCATCCGCCATCGCACCAGCTACCGATATTCTGCTCCGGTGAAGGAGAGCTTCAACGAGCTGCGCCTCCAACCGGTCTCGAACGAGCACCAGACCTGCGAGGACTTCCAGCTGCGCATCGAGCCGCAGGTGGCGGTCCGCCGTTATCTCGATTTCTACCGCAACTGGGTCCACCACTTCGACCTCGCCGCGCCGCACACGGCGCTGGTCGTCGAATCGCGGACGCGGGTGACGACCAACCGGGCCAACTGGCTCGACCCGGACGCCACGCCCACGCCGCTCACCCGGCTGCCTGAGCTGGCACGGATGGAACGGTGCTTCGACTATCTCCAGTCGAGCGACCAGATCGGATCGGACCCCGCGGTCTGGAGGCTCGCCGTGGACGCCACGGTCGGCCAGACCGATCTCTGGCAGGCGGCGCAGGCGTTGAACCGGTTCGTCCATTCCCATCTCACCTATACGCCGCGGTCCACGCATGCCACGACGCACATGCGCGATGCCTTGGCGGCGCGCACCGGCGTCTGCCAGGACTTCGCCCACGTGCTCATCGGCATGTGCCGGTCGTTGCAGATCCCGGCCCTCTACGTCAGCGGGTATCTCTGCACGCCGGGCGCGCAGGCGAGCCACGCTTGGGCGGAGGTGTTCCTGCCCGACATCGGCTGGCGCGCGCTCGACCCGACCCACGCCCGGCAACCGGACGAACGCTACGTGAAGATCGCCGTGGGCCGCGACTACGCCGATGTGCCGCCGACGCGAGGGCACTACAAAGGCATCACCCAGCGGACGATGGACGTGGACGTGAGCGTCGAGGAGCTCTTGGGCGAAGGTTGATCGGGCAAGGCGGAACTGTCCCTTGCGCGGGCCATCGCCGAGGCGTTGACTGCCACGCCGTCCACATGCCTTCTGATCCCCACCGTCGAATGATGCGAACTCCCGGCCTCGGCGCGTCGGGCATCTGCTTTGCCGGGATGCTGGCCTGGACCGCAGCGGTCACCGCGCTCCAAGCCGGGTTGCTCCCCCACAAGCAACTGGTCCCCTCCGCGGGGGAACTCGGTCAGTTGGCCCGGGTCCGTTCGCTGCTCGCGACGAGCACCAAGGAGAACCCGAACCCGGTCCATATCGTCTTCTACGGGCAGTCGATCTCCTTGGAACCTTGGTGGACGAAGGTCGCGTCGGAACTACGGCGGATGTATCCGGATGCTTTGTTGACGATCGAGAACAAGGCGATCGCCGGTTTCCAGGACTGGGCGCTGTTCCGGACGGTGGATGCCGACCTGGTGCCGATCCAGCCCGATCTCGTGATCTTGCACGCCTACGGCAACGGGACCGGCACCGATCTGATGCTCGGTGAGCTGCGGGCGAAAACTGTCACGGATGTCCTGTTGCAGACGGACCATGTCCACGGGTTCGACCGGATGGACGAGGAGACCGATCCGGGGAAGATCGTCTACGAGGACCTGCTGCCGTACCGCAACTACGTGGCGTTGCCCGCCGCCGCGAGGCGCAACGACGCTTGCCTGGCCCGGATCAGGGACCTCTGGAAGGCCTATCTGCGCACGAACGACCTGCCCGCCGAAGCGATGCTGTCCGACGCCAGCGTCCATCTGAACGACGACGGCAACGACCTGCTCGCCGAGTTCGTCCTCTCCTACCTCGAGCCGGGCGGATGGGCCGAACCGATCGATCCATGGAACGTTCCCCGGGTACGGACGGCCCTCGTCGGGAAGGACCTCCAATGGCGCGATGGAGAACTGGAGTGCTCCTTCGTCGGCTCGGTCGTCGCGTTGGTCCTCCAGGGCGTGCTCCCGACCGATATCGACGTGCTCGTCGACGGCCAGCCGCCCGCCGACCGGCCGGAGCTCTACGGTTTCAGCCGCACGAGCGCGTCGCATTTCAACGGATGGCCCGCGCTGAGCCGTGTCGGGTCCGAGGCGCCGTTGCTGCTCGAGCGCTGGTTCATGGCCCCGTCGGACGTGAGCGCAGACGGCCTCCGGTTCAATTTCAAGGTCTGGGGCTCCGTGACCGGGCCCGACGGCGAAGGGACCAGCACCGACCGGTTCGTGTCGAAGTCGGGCCGGGTCGTCATCGAACCCGGCGACCACTGGATCGGCCGCGCTGTGGCGTTCGGACACCTGCCGGTCCCTCCCGGGTACACGACCTACTGGGATGTCCAACGGCGGTTCGTGGCCCGGCTCGATGAAGGCACCGGCGCGCCCTACGGATCCGGCGGCATGGTGACGCTCGCACTCGGCCTTTCAGACGAAGCCCATCGCTTGAGATTGGTGGCCCGGGACGGCCGCGGGGGAGGTATACGGGCCGTCCGGGCCTTCAGCCCGAAGGGCTCGGCGGTGGCGCGATCGGTCGCCGCCGACCCGCCTCCGGCCGGGACCCTCTCGGTCCGACGAGGACCGGCCGGCGTGAGCGTCGTGTGGATCCTGGCGGACGAGGACGGACGTTCCGGATGGCGGCTGGAGCATAGCCAAGAGTTCGGAAGGAACGCGTCGTGGCGGCCGATCCCGACGCGGATCATCCAGAAGTCCCCAGATATCCGGGTCGCGCCCGTCGAAGACCCGCCTCCGTTCGGCTACTACCGGTTGGCGCCGTCGCCCAAACCGGTGAATCCCGGGCGGCCGCAATGACCCTCCGGCGAGATTCCTGGACATCCGGAGCGCTTTGGATCTCGGCGGTCGTCGTGGGGTCCGGGGCGATGCAGGTCCATGGGGCGTTGATGCCGCATGACCCATTGGTCCCGTCGCGAGTCGAACTCGCCTCGCTGGCGAGGGTCCGGGCGTTGCTCGCGACCAGCACCGCGGCCCGGCCGAACCCGGTCCATATCGTCTTCTACGGGCAATCGATCTCGCTCCAATCGTGGTGGACTTCGGTCGCCGCGGAGCTCCAGCGGCTCTATCCGTCGGCCCGGTTGCTGGTCGAGAACCGCTCGATCTCCGGGTTCCAGGACTGGGCCCTGTGCCGCACCGCGCTCGCCGACCTGGTCCCGATGCAGCCGGATTTGGTCATCTTCCACGCCTACGGCAGCGGTGAAGGCGCCGGGCTCGTGGCCGGGATCCTCCGGTCCGCCACCACGGCGGACATCCTCATCCAGACGGATCATGTGAACGGTTCGAGCCAAGCCGATGAGGAGACGGATCCCTCCCGGATCGCGCCGGCCGATTTCATCCCGTACCGGAACTACGTGACCCTGCCGACCGTGGCGAAACTCCACGGCGCGTGCCTGGCCCGCGTCCGGGACGCATGGAAGGACTACCTCAAGCGCAACGGGCTGGAGGCCGGGGCGTTGTTGGCCGACGGCAACGTCCACCTCAACGGGGACGGGCTCCTGCTGATGGCCGAATGCGTGCTTGCATACTTGCGGCCGGATCCATCCGAGATGTCGCCGGACCCATGGCACTGCGCCCGGATGCAGACCGTCGAGGTCGGGGCCGGATTGTCCTGGCGGCACGGGGTGCTCGATTGCCGCTTCAATGGCAGCACGGTGGCCGTGCGGCTCTCGGGTCCGGTGCCCGCATCCATCGAGGTCTGGATCGACGGTCGACGGCCCTCGTCGTTCCCCGAGCTCCGCGGGTTCTCGCGGGTGTCGCCCACGCACTTCGCGGGATGGCCTGCGCTGAGCCGGGTGGGTTCCGCGGCGGACCTGCTGGAGGAAGAATGGACCCTGACCCCGCACGATTTCAGCGCGGACGGGCAAGAGTTCTCTTTCAGCGTCCGCGGCTCGCGCACCGGGCCGGACGGGGAAGGGTCCAGCACGCGGAGGTTCGTGTCCGGTTCAGGACGCGTCGTGATCGAATCGTCGGACCATTGGTTGGGCCGGGCCGTCTTCTGGTCGGGAAACCTGCCGGTCCCGGCCGGGTACGAGGCGCACTGGCAGGTGGAACGTCATTTCCTCGACTCGGTCCCGGACACATCCGGTCCGCCGGGAAGCGAAGGCGTCATGGTGCAGCTGGCGCAAGGCCTCCCCGCAGGCCCCCATCGGCTCGTGCTCGTCGCGAACGACGGCATCGGCGGCGGGATCAGCGCCGTCCATATCGCAAGTCCGGAGGGGACCGCTTCGGTCGAGGACGCCGGCGTCGATCCCTCGGCGGCCGGCGCGACGCTCAGGGTCCTGCGCACACCCCAGGACCTCAGCCTCGCGTGGTCCGCCGATCTCGACGGATGGCGATTGGAGACGA
>JANNAJ010000020.1:0-3168 GCA_031384285.1 Verrucomicrobiota bacterium | reverse complement strand
GGTGCAGCTCGTGGTCGGCGCCGAACATCGTGAAGAGACGCGCGACTACCGACCCGATGGCTCGCTCATCAACGGCGATGTCGTCGGGTTCAACGCCGCGAAGCCCTATATCGGCTCGCGCGACGTCAACGGCGTGTTCTACGAGATCAAGATCCCCATCTTGGGCAACGACTTCAACTTCCCGGGCGGGAACTACTTCGAGCTGAACCACTCGGGCCGTTACGAGGACTACTCGGACTTCGGGACGCAGTACACCCCGAAGATCGGCTTCCTGTGGCAGCCGTTGGCGGACAAGTCCGTGGCGCTGCGCGGTTCCTACTCGGAATCGTTCACCGCACCGGCGTTCTCCGATCTCTACACGCCGTCGGCCCAGGGCTTCCCGGAGCTCATCAACCCGGTCCGCCGCGACCTGATCAAGACGGGCGTGATCACCGAGGCCGACTACCCGGTCCTCGAGCAGATCAGCACGTTCTACACCGGCAACCCGAACCTGAAGCCGGCCACGGCCAAGAACCTCACGGCCAGCATCGTCTACACCCCGCCGGCGATCAAGACGGTGACCTTCGGTGTCGACTGGTTCCGCTTGGAGCAGTCCAACGTCGCCGGATCCGTCGACCAGTTCATCATCGACGAGAACTACCGCACGGGCGGACCCACCAATCCGGGGGCGCTCTATTCGGGCTTGATCAACTACGATCCGGCGACCTACACGTACAACTCGCTCACCGCTCCGACGCTCAACCTGTCGAAGCGCATCGTCGAAGGTTTCGACGGCAGCGTCACCTACGTGCTGGCGACGGACACCGCCGGGACCTTCACGTCCACCACGGTGTTCTCGTACTTCTACCGCTTCGACCAGGAGAACATCCCGGGCAGCGGCATCCGCGACCGTCTCGGCGACTTCTCGCAGCCCGAAGCCGGGTTCGGCCTCGGCTCGTTGCCGCGCATCAAGGGGAACACCAGCTTGTTCTGGGCGTACCGCAACTTCGAGGTCGGCCCGACGCTCAACTACATCGGCGCCTATCTTGACGACGTGGTCGCGGGCTTCGACCGCGAGGTCAAGGCCCAGTTCACGCTCGACTTCCAGACGAGCTACAAGTTCACCTCCGGCTGGCTCGACAAGACCAAGTTGACCGCCGGCGTCCTGAACGTCTCCGACGAGCGTCCGCCGCTCGTCGAGGGCTCCTTCGCCGACAAGTACGACCGCGACACGCATGACCTGCGCGGCCGTTTCTGGTACGTCCAGGCGAGCAAGAAGTTCTAGGCCCCAACGGCACGACAGGCCGGCTCCGTCACGGGAGCCGGCCTTTTTCGTTCCGCCCCTTCCTATGAGATCCCCCTTGCGTCCGTTCCTGCTCGCCGTCCTCTTGGGCGGGTGCGCTGCCGTCGCGGAGACGGTCGCCGTCGAGAAATCGCGCTTGGCCGAACTGGAACACCAAGCCGCCAAGGTACCCGGTCTGGAGCGCGAGCTGGCCGCCGCCCGCGCGGAACTGGCCCGCTCCCGCATCGCCGCGCCCGAGCGTCCCGCCGCCTGGTTGCCTCCCGCGGTCGAGCAAGCCGTCGCCAAAGCGCCGCCGACCCCGGCCGCGAGCACGTTGCCGCCGCTGGCGCCGGGCGCAGAGGTCTCAGCCATCGACCTGCTCAACCATTACGAGACCGACCCCGTCGCGGCCGAAGCCCGCTACGCCGGGCGCAAGTTCCGCGTCCGAGGCGTCATCGCGCAGCTCGACAAGGCCATGTTCACCTCGCCGTACCTCGTCATCTTCCGCTTGCCGGGGAGATCCGCGGCGCTCGAATGCGCGGTCTCGCCCGACGACAGCTTCGGCAAGGTCTACCTCACCGGCGACCGCACCCGGGTCGTCGGCGAGCGCGGCAACCAGCGCGTCACGTTCGCGAGCGTCGGCACCGAGGTCGTGATCGAAGGCAAGTGCACCGGCGGCAAGGCCGGCCTCATCCGCTTCGTCCAGGCCCGGACCGTTTCCTCGCCGTGACGCGGCGATTGACTCGCCGGGTGGACGCTCTCTAGGTTCCACCAGTAAATACCGGCTTCCGCTGCCCCGAGTTTACCTCCGGGGCATTTTTGTTGCCGACGCACCGCAAACACACATGGCCAACACGATTCTCGTCGGCGCCCAATGGGGCGACGAAGGCAAAGGCAAGATCATCGACGTCCTCACCGAACAGGCTGAGATCGTCGTCCGCACGCAGGGCGGCAACAACGCCGGGCACACCGTCTACGTCGGGCCCGTCAAATACGTCCTGCACCTCATCCCCAGCGGGATCCTGCGGCCGGACAAGATCTGCGTGGTCGGCAACGGCGTCGTGCTCGATCCCGTGAGCCTCGTCGGCGAGATCGACGGCCTGGAGAAGCTCGGCGTCGCCGTGTCGCCGAAGAACCTGCTCATCTCCGAGACCGCCCATATCGTGTTCCCGTGGCACCGCGAGCTGGACGGCCAGCGCGAGGTCCGCAAAGGCAACGCCAAGATCGGCACGACCAAGCGCGGCATCGGCCCGACCTACGGCGACAAGGCCGCGCGAGTCGGCCTGCGCGTCATCGACCTCATCAACGCCGCCCGCTTCCCCGCGAAGCTCCGCGAGCGTCTCGACGAGAACAACGAGGTGCTCAAGGCGCTCGGCGCGAAGACGATCGAATACGACCCGTTGCTCGCCGACTACACGAAGGCCGCGGACCGCCTGCGCCCTTTCGTCACCAACACGGTCCTCTACCTGCACCAGGCGACCCGCCGGCATGCCAACATGCTCTTCGAGGGGGCCCAAGGGACCTTCCTGGACCTCGACCACGGCACCTATCCGTTCGTCACCTCGTCGAACACGACCTCGGGCGGCGCCTGCACCGGTTCCGGCGTCCCGCCGAACCGCATGGACCGCGTCGTCGGCGTGATGAAGGCCTACACCACCCGTGTCGGCGAAGGACCGCTGCCCACCGAGAACGCGGAGATCTCGGACATGCTGCACGGCATGGGACGCGAGTTCGGCGCGACCACCGGCCGCGCCCGCCGCTGTGGCTGGTTCGACGCCGTCGCCACCCGGCACGCCGCCATGGTCAACGGCATCGACGAGCTCGCCATCACCAACGTCGACGGACTGGATTCGCTCAAGACCATCAAGGTCTGCACCGCGTACCGCGTCGACGGTCGGCTCATCGAC
>JANNAJ010000756.1:0-7505 GCA_031384285.1 Verrucomicrobiota bacterium | reverse complement strand
CGAACGACCAGGGCGGCGTTCACCGCAACTCCGGCATCGCGAACCTCGCGTCCTACCGCCTCACCGCCGGAGCCTTGATCCCCGCCAACACGAACGGCGAGCCGGCCGTCCTCATCGCCGGTATCGGTGAAGCCAAGGCTCGGCAGCTTTTCTACGCGGCGCTCACGGGTTTGCCGGACAACGCCACGTTTCAGCAGGCACGGGAGGCGGAAATCTTTCTGGCCGACTTCTACGCGAAACGCGGGTGGTTCGGCTTCACCGCCAGCGACGTGTGCGATGTCCGCAACGCCTGGGCTTCCGTGGGCGTGGGTCCGTTCAACCCCGACTGCGACAACTACACGCCGCCGCCCGATGATGACGGCGATGGGGTGATCAACTCGAAGGACAACTGCCCTCGTCGCGCCAATCCCAAACAGGAAGACCGCGACAAGGACGGCGTGGGCGACGTGTGCGACAACTGCCAGTTCAACAAGAACCCCGACCAGAAAGACCTCGACCACGACGGCATCGGGGATATCTGCGATCCGGACCGTGACGGCGACGGCTGCCAGAACGCGTATTATCAGCCGGACGGCACGGTGAAGCCCATCCCGCATCCGTATGACTGGCATCCCGACCGGGCGATGCAGGTCGTCGGTTACTCCGAAACCATCAGCGTGCTGTCCTGCGCCAGGAGCCTGCACGAGATCCTCAGCCCGGAAGCCAATGATTCGGACGGCGATGGACGGCCGGATTGCAACGACGTTGATGACGACAACGACGGACTCTGGGATTCGGCATACGACTATGACTCGACCGGAGCCCTCATCATTGATCCCGTCACAAGGGCGCCGGTGACTAAGAGCGAGGATCCCTGTCCGATCACGCCGCGTGATCCTGGTTTCTTCGCCGGCAATCCGCTGTTCCCCGGCGAATGCACCATGCGGAACGACTTCTGCAACGGCAGCCAGCCGATCCTCCCGTTTGAGCTTCCGCCCGACTTCGCCAGCGGCCTCTTCGTGCGCTTCGGCCAGGTGGTGAACCCGGACCCCGAGCACGACTTCCTCTGGGACAACGTCCGCCTGGCCGGCGGCCAGGTCATCCTCGACCCCGGCGCGGGCACGAGCGTGAGCCAACTGACGACCCAACTCCAATTGCTCAACAATCTTCTGATCGTGAACCGGTCCCAAGCACGGCCCGCGGCCCCGCCCGCGCCGCCGAGACCCTTCCGGGTGGAACTCTGGGTCCGCGGAACCAACGGCGGTCCGGCCCGGTTGATGAGCGTGCTCGGCGACTTCGATCCGACGGCGGCGAACATCGTGGACGGCGACACCGGCGCGTTGCTGGCGCTCGCACCGGCCGGCGAATTCGGCGGCCAGGTCAGCCTCGCCGGCGTTTGGCTCGATTCGCAGCCCGCCGGCAGCGCCCGAACGGACGCCGACCTCGACGGGATGCCTGACGGCTACGAGATACGCACCGGCTTCAATCCTCGCGACAACCAGGACGGCCTCGCGGACTCCGATGGCGACGGCCGCCGCAACTTCGAGGAATTCCTCGCCGGCACCAACCCGCTCGTGGTGGACGCCGTGCCGCTGCGCCTCACCGCGACCCGCTTGGCGGACGGACGGCTGCGGCTCACCTGGGCGGGCGGCCCGGGGACCCGTCTGCAGCGCGTTGCCACTTTGATGGCAACGGACTGGACCGATGTTCCCGGCGCGGTCGGACAGTCGGCCATCGAGTTGCCCGCCATCGAGGCCGCTGGATTCTTCCGGCTGCACCGACCATAGCGCCCGTTTGAACCGGTCAAATGGCAGGCTTGATCTTTGGGAGGGCGAGGGACCCCAAGCTTGGCGGTAGGCATCTGATCTGAGTGATGACCAAAGGCAGTTGATCGGACCGTTGACGGCGCGGCGGACGGTCGTCAATGCGGTGCTCCACATGGTGAAGACGGGCTGCCATCGGGCACTGCTGCCCAAAGAATTCCGGCTGCACAAGACCATCCACGATCACTTGTTTCCGGAGGATGGACCGGCGCGGGATGTGGGCGCGGACCGACCGGCCTGTCAACGAGACCAGCCGCGACAGGAAGGGCGGGCCGCCACGGCGAGCTCTCTGCGGGTCGATTCCCAGTGCGAGAAGATCCATTGCGAAGGGGAGACGCACCGGGTCCGTGGCGGCGAGAAGATCAAGGGGCGCGCATGTCCGTGCGGCCAACCAAGCCGACACCAAGAAAGGCTGCGTGCTGGCCGACCAAGTGCTGCCGGGTCTGCCCTCCGTCAAGGGTGCGAACAGAAGTGGCGGACACGTCGGCGGAGGTGGCGCAGAGTCGCGCTCTTGTATCGCGGTTCTGGGATCCGCAGGCGCTGCGGCAGGTGGTCGAGCGGGCCTACCCGACGCCGTGCCGAGTGCAACTCGGCGACGCAAGAGCGGAGATTTCGCGCCACGTATGCCCGCCACTTCCGATTACACCTATGGCTGCCGTGGCTGCCGCCGATGATCATCTTGCCGTCGGGCAGGAGCACCATGGAGTTCGGAAGCCCGTCCGTCGGCAAAGTCTCGAGCGTCGTGTCGCGGACGGGCGGCAAAGCCGCGAGGACGGGGGTGTCGGCGGACCCGATCGCGAGCAAAAGGACCCGACAACAGACCGGCGACGGCGGATGATGGAGGGGTCCGACCTCATGGATGGCGGGTCTTGCACGGACCCGCGACCGATACGATCAGCTCCGTCTGCCCGCGGACCCGCCGGTCGAGGGACACTTCCGCCGGATCACGGGCACGGTGCGCTTCGACAACGCGGACGCGACGATCCTCGGTCGGCAACCCCGCATTACCTTGCTCTGGCCCCGCCCGTCACCTAGGGCCTCCTCTCGCCCTTGGCTCGGCGAGGGATCGATCACGGACAAGACGACGGGCGAGGTCGGGTCGATCATCTCAGGGCACGATCCGGAAATAGCCTTCGACGGACCGGAGCAGGTCCACGTCGAGCGGCGGTGTGACCAGCAGCGTCTCCCACGCGCCGGAATAGAGCTCCGAGCGGCGCTGGAGCTTGGTGCCGGGAGGCCATTCCAGCCGCAGCGTCGTGCTGCCGGGCGCGGGCGGACGGAAGGTGACCTCCGCAGGAGCGGTCGGCGCAGCGTCGGCTTCGAGCCGGGCAACGTAGTAGCAGACAAGGTCGCCGCCGGAGTTGTTGAAATCGAACGGCACCAAGTTCGGCCACACGTAGCGCAGGTCGCCGAAGTCCAGCCCGCCGCCGGCATGCTTCACGAGCGTGAAGCCGGCTGTGGTCACGATGCCGCGGGAGTCCACCGCGACGCAGTAGGGGACCGCGTTGTCGAAGGTCGAGAAGTCGGGGCCGCCGGTCTGCCGGATGTACCGCTCGCTGCCGTCCGCGCCGAGCTTCGCGACGAACAGGTCGTGTCCAGTGACGGACGAGCCGGCCACATAGGTCGCGCCGAACGGGATCCGCCGGGTGACGCCGCCGTTGGGCGCGGGGGCGAAGCGGAACCAGCCGGTGAGATACACCGCGCCATCGGCGCCCAAGGCCGCGTCGCGGATGTTGAGCGACCAAGCCTTGGCCCATGCGATGTCTCCGGTCGGCGTGATCTTCGCGGCGTAGCCGCTGCCGGTCAGCGCGTTCGTGCCGACCTGGAGAGCCTGGCCGGTGCCGGACGAAAGCCCGCCCGCGATGACGAGATCGCCGGCCGCGTCCACGTTCAGAGTGGGCGTGGTGACCACGCCGCCCGGCCCGGTGAAGACGCGCGACCACTGGAACACCCCCGACGCGTCGTAGCGGGCCAGCACCTGGGATTGCGCGCCGTTCCCGCCGAGGGCGGGGAAGTTGGTCGGACCGAGGTTCAGCGCCTCGACGCGGTTGGCGTAGAAATAGATCCCGCCGGAGCGGTCGAGCGCGTAGCGGGAGTTGCCGATGTCCCTCGTCGCCGGAAGGAACGACAGCGTCGTCGTCGTCGCTTCGGTGCCGTCGAAGGCGAACGTCCGGACCGACCGGTTGCCACCCAGGTTGTCCACCGCCACGACTCGGACATGGCCCGCGCCATCGAGGCTGAGCAACCGGACACCGGACACATCCAATTGGCCGATAGCGACGGAGCTGAGATTCTTCATCCAGAGGAACGTCCCGTCCACCGGGTTGAGCCGGGCGATGAAGTTGCCCTCGGTGCGCTGGGACTGGCTGGGCTGGACGATGACGCGCCCGGCGACGAACACCTCGCCGCTTGGCGCGACGACCGGCGCGAGGGAAGAGAGGATGTAGGTCGTGGCCGCATCGGGATGGTCTTTGAAACGCCAGACGTAGAAGCCGTCCGGGCCGAACTTCCGCAGTTCGAGCAGACCGCCGTTGGCATAGCCGATGAGGAGCGCGTAGGCGTTGCCGGCGTCATCGGCGCCGACCTTGGCCGGTGCGCCGAGATAGTTCGTCGTGGCGGTGACGAGCGTCCAGCCGGTCATGTTGGGGCGAAGCCGGGGCGTCAAGTCCACCGGCGTGCTGGTCACGACGCCAAAGGCGTTGCTGGCCACGAGCGAGTAGCTGCCGCGGTGGGTGCGCTCCAGATCTAGGAAGGTGAGCAGGCGGTTCGTCGCGCCGGGAACCGGCACGCCGTCGCGGAGCCATTGGAACACCGGGGCCGGGACACCCGTGGCGAAGCCCGTGAGCGTGAGCGGGTCCTGCAACAGACCGGTCTGCGCGACGGGCGACACGGTGAGCAGCGGCGCTGCGGGCGCGAATCCGGGAGCGAGCCGGGCGATGAACACGTCGGTCGGGTCCGCGGTCGCGTTGTTGGTCGAGAACAGCTCGATGGTGTCGAACCGTTGGCCCGCGGTGCGTGTGGAGGCCGAGGTCGTGCCGCCCGAGAGCGAGCCGACCGCGACGAGCTCGCCGGCGGGGCTGATGGCGAGCAGGCGGGTGTTGGCACTTCGCTGGTCGTCGGCGAAGGGCAGCTTCTCATCGAGCGCCCGCGCCCAGAGCAGCGTGCCGCTCGGCGCGAACTTGGCGACGAGAGTGCCGAGCGCGGGTCTGCGCGCGATGCTGGCAGCCCCGAGGACGACCGGGAGATCGAACGGGTTGAAGTTCACGGCGTCCGCCAGCGCGACGTTGCCGTTGGCGTCCAAGGCGAGGCGCGCGTTGCCGACGCCGGAGAACGAATCGGCGTTGCCCACGGTCTCCAAGGTCTGCGCCCATTGAAGTTCGCCGGCCGGATCGAGCCGCGCGAGGTAGCGCGAGCCGACGGCGATCCCCGGCTGCAAGGTCACGGCGGTCTGGTTGCGCGTCGCCAGGAAGTACACGTCGCCGTCGGCGTCGGTGACCGCTGCCGGGATCTGGGTCTCGGCCAGAAAGCCGTTGGAGGGGCCGCCAAAAACCTTCACCCGCACCGGCGTCCCGTCCGGCGCGAGTTTCGCGATGTAGCCGTCGGTCGCGTAGAAAACCTGCGTGGGCGAGTCCACACGCTTGGTGGACTCGACGGTGATGTCGCCGAACTTCGCGCCGCCCTTGAAGGAGCCGGCGAGGTAGAGGTTGCCCGCCCCGTCGGTGGTGAAGCTGGTCAGCGTGTCATCGTTGGTGCCGCCGTAGCCGCGGACCCAGATCAGCTTGCCCGTGAGGTCGTATTTGGCGACATAGAGGTCCCACGTCCGGTCGAACGCGGCGGTGGCCTGGTTCGTGAGCGTCACTCCGCCCACGCTGTAGAAGAGGCCCGCGACGAAGGGGACGTTGGTCGCCCCGAACCGGGTCTGGCCCCGGAACCGGCCGGCGACCAGCACGCCGTCCCTCGCCGACAACAGCCCGACGACCTCGGCGCCGTGCACGATGCCGGAGGTGTCGATGAAGTTCGTGCCCGGCCCGGCCGCGGTGAGCGCCCACAGGTTGGTCGCGGTGAAGTTCGTCCTGCCGCCGGCGACCAACGTGGCCGGCCGCACGCGGTGCAGGAAAAAATCGCCCTTGTCGTTGTTGTGGCCGCCGAGGAACGCGCCGCCGTCCCCGTCCGGCAGCACCGCGCGGATCTGGGCGGGATAGCCGGACGCCTGCCAGTTGGTCCGTCCGTCGGAGGTGAGGAGGCTGAGACGGTCGACCGTGCTGGAGTTGCCGCCGAAGGTGACGGTGCGCACGCCGAGCAACATGGTGTCGTCGATCGAGAGGGCGACGGCGGTGGGCTCGTCCTGCGCCGTCGGGCTGCCGAACTCGAAGGCTCCGACCACGGGCGGCGCGTTCGTCTCGGTGTAGCCGCGCACGGTCAGCGTCACCGCGCTGCTGCGGGACACCGACGTCACGATGTAAGGCGGCTGGCCGAAAGCCGTGTCCGGGTTCGGGAAGAGGTTCGTGACGTTCACCGAATAGGTCCCGACGTCGGTCGGCTGCACATCGGGAAGGCGGAGTTGGAGGCGTTGGTTGACGCCGCCGGGCACGGGCGGCGTGCCCAGCACGGTCCCGGTCGTGGCGTAGACCCGGGCCTTCGTGTCCAAGGGCGCACCATCCTTGAACCAGGCGAAGGCGACCGGGTTAGGCCCCACCACATCGACCGTGAAGGTGTTGGTCGCGGGCCGGCGGGCGCCGAGTACCCGGTAGGTGCCGGCTTGGGCCTTGGCGTTGTCGCCGCCCACCACCACGCCGAAGCGGCCGTCCTCGAACGCTTCCAACCGGGAGACTTCGCCCGCACGCGGGAAGTTGGTGAGCGCCAGCGCGAGGTAGTTGTCCGCCGCGGGTGCGAAACCCCACGTCCCGGTCGCGGCCGCCGCGCCCGTGTTCTCGCCGACGTAGAAGCGGTTGCTCACGCCGAGCGCCAATTGCCAGAGGCCGGTGCCGCGGAACGGCGGCAGGCCGCTCCCGACCCGGAAGGCGAGCGTGTGCGTGGTCTCTTGGTTGCCAAGGTTCGTCACCACCAGCCCTTGCCGGAGCGCGATAAAATTGAACTCACCGATGCCGACCACTTTGTTCGTCAGGTCGGTGAAGAGGGTGGCCGGGGCCGGCGGCTTCACGGTCACGGTCGCGACCACGCTGGTCACGCTGCCGAAACGGTTGGTGGCGATGAAGCGGTATCCGCCCGCGGTGCTTGGAAGGGCGGCGAAGGCGAAGCTGTTGGTGGCCGGCGCGTCGAGCAAGGGATAGGTCGCTCCGGGCAAGCCGCGGGAGAACAGCACGTTCGTGCCCGCGTGTTCCCAGAAGACGGTCACCGGCGCCTCGCCGTTGAAACCGACGGACACGTTGGTGTTCACGCCGAAGTCCGCGGTGAACGAAGCGGGCTGGCCCAGCAGGATGGGCGGTCCAGAAGGCAGCAGCGTCACCTGCGCCACGCGGCTGGTCACGCTGCCGCCGGGGTTCACCGTGGCGATGACGGCGTAGCCGCCACCGCGGTTGGGGTCGCTGCCGTTCACGAAGAGCGTGGCCGCGTTCACATTCGCGATCGTCGCGCTGCGGAGCAGGTTCGTGCCCGCGTGCTGCCACTGGTAGGTGAGGTTGCCGTCCGCGATGACGGTGACCCCAAGCTGCACCGGTTGGCCCGCGAAGAGCGCCTGGTCCG
>JANNAJ010000740.1:0-4323 GCA_031384285.1 Verrucomicrobiota bacterium | reverse complement strand
ACGCGCGGGCGGGCCGCCCGCGCTCCTGTCGTCCGGCGAGCCCGATCCATCTGCCTCCGCCCGTGCCTGTCCGAGGTCAAAGATCTCCGCCTCCGATGACCGGTCAGCTCGCGCTCGTCCTCCACGCGCACCTGCCGTTCGTGCGGCATCCGGAGCACGCGCGCTTCCATGAGGAGACGTGGCTCTTCGAGGCGGTCACCGAGTGCTACCTGCCGCTGCTGGCGCAGATGGACGGCTGGACGCGCGACGGCTTGGCGTGGCGGTTGACGATGTCGCTCACGCCGACGCTCTGCGCGATGCTGGATGATCCGGTGCTCCAGGAGCGTCACGAGCTCCACGTCGCGTCGTTGCTGGAACTGGCGGACAAGGAACTGGAGCGGACGCATCTCGATCCGGCTCGGAACGCCCTCGCCGCCTTCTACCGCGAGCGGCTTCTCGCAGAAGCGGAGATGGGCCGCGGGATCCGGAGCGTGGTCGATCGCTTCGCCGCGCATCAACGGGCCGGCAACCTGGAGATCATCACCTGCGCCGCGACCCACGCGCTGTTGCCGTTGCTCATCGACGAACCGGCCTCGATCCGGGCCCAGATCGGCACCGCGGTCGCCGGTCACGAGTGGCGGTTCGGTCGGAAGCCGCGAGGGATCTGGCTTCCGGAATGCGGTTGGGCGCCCGACCTGGACCCGTACCTGTGCGAGGCCGGGCTTGGCTGGTCGGTCGTCGAGACGCACGGGTTGCTGAACGCGACGCCGCAGCCGCGGGCCGCCGTGTACGCGCCGGTGATCACTCCCGGAGGGTTCGCCGTCTTCGGGCGGGATCCGGCCAGCGCGCGACAAGTGTGGAGCCGGCAGGGGGGATATCCGGGAGATGTCCGGTATCGCGAGTTCCACAGCGATCTCGCCCATGAAGCGGAATGGGACTACGTCCGGCCCCATCTCCCGACGTCCCGGCGCACGTTCACCGGGTTCAAATACCACCGGATCACCGGCACGGAGGTGCCGGCCGCGGACAAGGAGGTCTATGACCGGGAGGTCGCGTTGGAGGCGGTCCGCGGTCATGCCGCGCATTTCATCGGGGAACGCCGCCGCCAGTTCGCCGCCGCGGGACCGTTGTTGGGCCGAGAGCCGTTGCTGGTGGCGCCGTACGACGCGGAGCTCTTCGGCCATTGGTGGTTCGAGGGTCCGGAGTTCTTGGACCAGGTCGTCCGGATGGCGTGCGTGGCGGGATCCGGCGTCCGCCTCACCACCCCGGGCCTGTATCTGGCCGAGCAGCCCACGCACCAGAGGGCGATGCCGGCGTCCTCGACCTGGGGCGAGAGAGGACATCTGGCGGTGTGGCTCGACGGATCGAACGCGTGGATGCAGCGGCCGCTCCGGACCGCGGCGGCTGAGATCGCGCGCATCGTCGGGGGTTTCCGCGACGCCGATCCCGACACATTGACGGAGCGGTTCCTGCGGCAGGCATCCCGCGAGCTGATGCTGGCCCAGGCGAGCGACTGGCCGTTCCTCGTGAAGACGGGCACGGCCGGCGATTATCCGGCGGACCGTTTCCGCCGACACATCGCGGATTTCACCCGTCTGACGGAAAGCCTGACGGCGTCGCGGACCGCCCGCGATGTCCCCCTGTTGGAATCGCTCGAAGCACGGGACAACCTGTTCCGAGATCTGGATTGGCGGGTCTGGTGCCCACGATCGTCCGATGGTTCCGCGTCAGGCGGCCATCCGTGATGCGGCCTGACGCGCTGCGGCCGGGGCCGTGAGCGTCAGAAGCTCGCCCGGAGGCTCACGGTCGCGCCGCGGCCTCCCAGTGGAGCGATGTCCTTGAGGAACGACACGTGGTTGCGTGCTTCTTGGTCGAGCAGGTTGACCCCGCGGGCCATCAGGTCGAACTGCACGCCGCTCCATGCGAACCGGTAGGTGACCGTCGTATCCACCATCGTGTAGCCGTCGGTGGGGAGTTCTCCGGCGGAGAGGCGGTCCTGGGCCTCATGGTGGAGCACGTCGATCCGCGCTCCGAACGGTCCGCGGTCGTAACCGAGCCCGCCACCGAAGCGCATCGGCGAGATCCGCGGCAACGGCGCGCCGGTCGAACGGTCGCGCGCCTCCAACCGATCGAGACGCAGGTCGAGATGGAGCTTCTGCTTTTCGGAGTCGACCAGATGGAACACGGCTTCGGCCTCCGCGCCGTAGAACTCCGCCGGCACGCCCTCATAGCCGTACACGGGCAATCCGGACGCGGCGTCGGTCGTGCCCGTCGGCATCAAGGAGATGAAGCGGTCGAAGCGGTTGTAGAAGACGCCGATGTTCCCGGTCACCCAACCCGCGCGCCGCCGCAGCGAGAAATCGAGACCGACCGAATCCTCGACCCCGAGATTCCGGTCGCCCACCTCGTAGGCGCGTGTCGCCACGTGCGGTCCGTCGGCGTAGAGCTCCTGGTAGTTCGGGGCACGCTGGGTGTAGGCGGCGGAGAGCGCGGCCGCGTAGTCCTCCAGGAACGTGTACACCACGCCGCCCGAGCCGCTGCCGGTCGTGATGTCGCGCGATGCCGCCGGGCCGAACGCCGGGTCGGCCGCGGCTTCGACGCCGTTGTGGTCGAGGCGTCCGCCGAACTGGAACCGCACCGGATCCAGGTCCAGTTCCTCGAAGACGAAGCCGGAATCAATCGCGCTGCTCGTCCTCGGGAGGAATCCTTCCGCTCCCAGCGCCGAGAAATCGCTCCGTTGGATCTCGAGGCCGATTGCGCCTTGCAAGCGGCCGAACGGGGCATGGAGCAGTTCCGCGCGCCCGTCCAACCCGCGGTTCTCGAAGACCGTGCCGGCGGACGGTCCCTCGTATTCGGTGTGCCGGTAGTCGGCCAGACCGAGCTTGTAGGTGATCTTGTTGATCTTCTCCGAGGGCGCGATGAACTCGCCGGCGACATCCACCCGCCGTTGATGGAGCCGGATGGTCACGTCCTCCTCGGCGACGGTCCCGTAGACGTTGTTGAAGCCCGAGACGGAGGTCCCCACGTAGCCTTTGTCCCAGACGTAGGAGAGCCCGACCGCGCCGCCGTCGGCCTTGCCTTGGCTGTTCGGCAGGCGGTCCTTGGCCTCGGTTTGGCCGGGGGCAAGGGGTTCGAGGGCGCGGAGCCGCGCGGACCGGGCGAAACCCGGGATCCGCAGGTCGCCCGATTCCCGGGTGAACCCGTCGAGGTGATACGCGAACCCGCGGCTGCCGCCCTCGATCACCGCACCGCCGGAGCGGGAGTCGTCCGCGGAACCGTAGCGTCCTTCGATGGCGCCTGTGACCGCCTTGCCGATGCGTGCGTCGGGGATGCGGTTGTTGATGACGTTGACCACGCCGCCGACCGCGGCCGGGCCGTACAACAACGCCGCCGGTCCGCGCACGACCTCGACGCTCCGGAGGGTCAGCGGGTCGGTGCCGACCGCGTGGTCCACGCTCGTCGCCGAAGCGTCGATGAGGCCCACGCCGTTCTCGAGGATGCGGATGTGCTCGCCGTCGAGGCCGCGGATCACCGGGCGGCTGGCGTTCGGACCGAAGGAGGTCGAACCCACGCCGGGCAAAGTGTTCAAGGTCTCGCCGAGCGTCGGCTGGAGCCGGGCGGCGAGCTCGCGGTCGGTCAGGACGCTGGCCGGCGTCGCGAGGTCGAACAGGGTGCGCTCCATCGGCGTGCCGGTCACGATGACCTTCTGGAGCTGGATCGGTTCGTCGGCCGCCACCGGGACCGGCGGCGGGTTGGTCGGGGCAGCGGTCTGGGCGATGGCCGCGGTGTTCACAAACGCGAACGTTGCGACGGACACGGAGGGCAGCAGGGCACGCAGGTGCGGGACGGGACGGAGATGCATGGACGGGACAGGGAAAGGGCTACGCTGGGGGATACGCCTCGGCCTGCCCGGGAAACGGGCTGACCGACGACAGGGCGGACGGGTCATCCCGCGACCGGGGATCCGGACGGGAGCGCGACGGAGGCACTTCGGGAGCAAGGCTCCCGCGGCCGAGGGTCAGGCTGGGTCCGTCGGCGGTCCCCGATCGCTTTGGACGGCGCGAACGCCCCGATCCGGTGGCGTGTCGCACACCACGGTCCATTCCACAGAAAACCCGGTGGCGATGACCGCCGGTGCTCCGGGGTCGGGAGTGAGATCGCAGCCGCCGGCGATGAGCAGGCAGACCGCGCACGTGCCGTCGGCGTCGTGGCCGTGGTCGTGGTCGTGGTCATCCGCGTGGAGTTGCCGATGCCGAGCTTCATCGGCCGACAAGGCGCCGCACACGATCAAGAGCGCGCACAACACACCGCCGGCGAACGCGCGGAGCGCCGCCGCCATGCCGG
>JANNAJ010000595.1:0-8643 GCA_031384285.1 Verrucomicrobiota bacterium | reverse complement strand
GCCATCCCCGCCCTGCAAGCAGCCGCGGGGCGATCCAAGTATTCCCGCGTCAGCGTCGAAGCCGCCATCGCCCTATGGCGGATCCGTCGCCAAGCGCCGGACGCATTGCCCGCATTGATGGACGCGTTCAAGGATTCCGATGCCGGCAAGAAACAGGAGATCATGGCCTGCCTGGCGGAGATGGGTGGCGAGGCTTCTCCAGCGGCACCGATCTTGGTGGCGCTGGTCCGGTCATCTGCCATCGCCGACATCGACAACCGGCAGATCGCGTTCCGGACCCTCCAAGTAATCGCTCCGGCGGTCGCGATGACTCTGGGGCAACCCGCTTCGACGAAAGCCTTTTCTCTGGACCGCCCTTCGATCTTCGAATCGCATTCCAGAGGGACGGCCACGGGATTCGGCATCGAGCTGCCTTCGGCTACAACTCCGGCCACATCGCTGGGTTTTGACCTTCCACCTCGTTGATGCCGGTCTCGGTCTTGGGGCCGTGTACCTGGTCGTCGGTGGACGTGCCGGCTCGGCCGGATCGCCTTTTTCTCGCGATTCCTTTTCCTACCTTCATCCGGCTTTGTTCCGCGTCCATCCTCCGGCCGTGCCGCGGGTCATCCTCCATCTGGACATGGACGCCTTCTACGCGTCCGTGGAGCAGCGCGACCGTCCGGAACTGCGCCGACGGCTCTCCTCGCGGGCCGGCCGTCCTCCTTTCGCAGACGTGGTCCTTGCCGTCGAAGCCGGCGCGGAGTCGTGGTGCCGTTTCGTGGACGGAGATTCATCGGATCCGGATGAGTTCCGGGGAGTCCGTCGAGGCTTCGATGGCAGCGATCGCCTCGCGGACGCTTTTGGCCTTCATGGTCATCAGATCCCTGGGGAAATCCTGTTCGTCGTGATCGAAGTAGTTGGCGATGCGGGTCAGTTCCGGGATCACGGCCTTGGCGTGGGTGCCGTAGGTGAGCAGGATTTTCATCAGCTCAGGTGTCCGATGCTCGCTCGCCCAGGGATTCTGGTCGCGGGTGTATCTCACGCAGGCGGCCAGGCCCTCCTTGATGCGGTGCTTGGCCAGCACGCGGAGTCCTTCGACGCGGACCTCGTCCGCGAACATCTCGCCGCTTGGCGCCGGTTCCTCCACCGCCTGGAGGATGGCGGGAAGCAAGGGCTTGATCTCGTCGGCTGACAACTGCTGGTAGACGGAGCTGATGTCCCCGCGGGCGCGCCCGTCCTGGTTCTTGAGCCCCGCCCGCACCGCCTGATAGAGCGCCTCGCGGTCCACGCCGCCGAGCGAACGGCCAAGCATCCCCTGACGCCCCCGGAAGAGGGCGTAAGACAGGTAGCGTTGCTGCATGCCGCGCGGATCGGACTTCGGGTCCACTTCAGCCAGCAGTCTCAGCAGTTCCGGCAACGCGCCCAAGGCCGGCGTGCCGATGGCGGCCAAGGCTTCGGCCGCCTTGATGCGCAGCCAGAGATCGTTTGCAGTCAATGTGTCTCGCAGTGGCTCGACAGCCGGTGCTGCCCGCCCGCGCAAGGCCGCGAGCGCTTGGCAAGCTCCGTAGCGGCCATGGAGGCCAGGGGAATCCGGCAGTTTGAGCAGCGCTGGAAGCGGGACATCGTTGCGGCGGGGGAGCGCCGGCGCGGCCCGCTCGCGGACAACCGGCGACCAGCTCGCCAAGCGTTCCAGCAGTTGATCGCCGTCCAGCTTGTCGTAGGCGCTGTGGCGGTCCTTGTTGCTCCAGCCGCGCCCATCGCGGAGGAGCGACTGGGCGGCGGCAGAATCGAGCTGCGGCACGCCCCCGGGGCGTTTTCCGGTCAGATAGAGCTTCTTGAGCGGCATCGCATATGCCAGCAGGTAGCCTCCGGTGGCGTCCCAGCCTTCGTAACTGTCATGGTCCTTGTCCGGCGGTCCTTGGTGGGGGAAGCTGCCGTCCCATCGGCGCGCGAGGTCGAAATACCAGGCCCCGAACTCCTGCATCCAGGCGCCCGCGGCCCGGGGTCCGGACTGTGCCACTCCAGGCATCGCCCAGAGGATGTTGAAGAAATTTCCGGTGTGCCCGGTGTCGCGCTCCGGTCCGTGGCAGGCGGTGGCCATGCGGGAGAAGAACTCCGCACCGCCCTGCTCATCAAGCAGGTTGAACAGGACCGCGGCCATCCCGCACTTGCCGTTGTCGTCGTGGTTTTCGATCCACGGTTCATGATCGCCGTAGGGGACCGCGCCCTTGCCGATGTAGAACCGCATCAGGCGGGCGCTGAGTTCGATGGCTCGGTCCATGGCGGGGTCCTTCACCCCCGCGGTGCGGGCCATCACCAACGAGATCGTCAGCGGCAGGCCGGGGGAGTTCATCATGCCGTAGCCGGAAAGCCGCCCGTCGGGCCGCGCGAACTTGTGACCCCACGAGCCGACCGCGCTCTGGCCTTTGGCGGTCTCCAAGGCAAGGCGTCCCAGGCCGGGCATCACGGATCCATCACCCGTCGCCATCACATATTCGGAAAGCAGCATGATGACATAGCCGTAGTGCCAGCTCTGCATCCCGTCTCCGGAATAGTCCGCTGCCCACCGGACCTCCCGCTTGACCAACGGCAGGTAACCGGGATCACCGATGGCCAACAGGGCTAGGGCGTTGAGGGAACGGGTGATGGGATCTTGCCGGCCATAGGATCGGTCGCCCATGCGCGCGGCGAGCGCCTTGCATCCTTCTTCGAGGATGCGCCTCGACTTCGGGCAGTCGTAGGGTGCGGTGTCGCTGTAGCTCCCGAGCACGGGGAGCTTGACGACGACCTCGTCGGTCTTGCCGGCCCGCCAGCGGGTGAGGGCCAGGTTCCCGCCGCCCGCCTCCGACTCCGCGATGGTGAGCGCCCGGCCGAGCTCCGTGCGCGGATCGTGTGAAAACGGCCGGCCACCCACACCGAGGATGACGTCGGTGGGCGCAAGGATTCCTGCTGCGGGCGAACCTGTGTCCACCTTGGTGACCGAGATCTGGCGGGCGTCGGACGTCACCAACGCGTCGGAGTAGATCCAGCCGCGCGCGCCGGTGGCGCCGAGGTTCCAGTCGTGCTTTGCGTCCGGGGGGATGGTATCGCCTTTGGTGAAATCGGGGATGGCCTGCTTGCCTTTCGGCGTCGCCGCGACGACGCCGGCGGGAAGCGCCAGCAGCACGGTGGCCGCGACGAACATCAGGGCCTTCAGGGCGATGGAGGGATCCAAGGGACGCATCGTCTTCATTTCTCGGGCGACTCCGGGACGGGGACCGCGGTGGATGGGCCGGACCTTCCAGGATCCGAGGCGTGGGGAATCTTCGGCCTGAGACGAAGCGTGACGCGCGAACCTACGGGCGGCAAGGCCTCGGCGTTGACCTGCCACATGAGCGCGCGGCTGTCATGGCTGTGGATCCCCGGCAGGCACAACAGCTCGTCGCCGAAGGTCGAAAGGGAGATCACGTTCCCGGTCTCGTCGCTCAGGTATCGCCGCGGCCCGGGGCCTTCGCCGTGCAAGGCGGAACCGGCAAAGAGAAAAGTGTGCGTCGGGGATCTTTCCTCGTGTTCCACGCCAGCGGGGTCATCGGACCTCCTCTGGGAAGCGGCGATGAAATCGCTGATGGGGTGCTCGACCAGCCTTCCATCCTTGCCCTTGAGCACCAGAAGGACGTCCACCGGCCCGCCGTGGGGTGGAACGTCCAGCCAGCGCTCGGCCTGGTCCCCGACCTGCTTGCGCGTCGCCGGACTTCCCGGTTTGGCTCCGAGCAGCAGTAGCGCCGCGTGGATGTGCATCGGCTTGGCCTCGACCGCGACGATGGACTCATGCTCCTTGGTCCCTTTGGTGCAGGCCACCAGCTCCAGATCGCCCCGATGGAGGCAGACGGAACTTTCCACATCCACGCACCGCTCCTGGACGTTGATCGACACCCCTGGGAACCGGAGCTTCTGCAAGGCGGCTGGAAGGGTGGCGTTCGTGGCGACTCCGGCTGCTCCTGGCCGGTGGGAGGAGAGGACCGCGGAGGTGAGTTCGGCCGCGCATAGCGCGACGCAGGGCACCGTCGATGCCGCCCACGACCACACGAGCCCCGCCGGCCTCTTTCTGTGCGTCTGCTTGTCCATTCGTCCCGCCTCTCCTTCAAGAGCATCGGCGAACTCGCCAGCCGCCCCGGCACGCGGGTCTGCTGTCGCATGGTCCGGCGCGGCCCCGGAACCGGGCGACATCGGATGCGCGCGCCCAGCGACCGCGCGGACGCCGGTCCGAAGGCCGCTGCCAGGCGCCCCCGGTCACGGCATCCTCCAATCCAGCATCTCCAACGTCATCACGGCGTAGGACGTGACGAGCACGGGATCCGCTTCCCACCACCGAGGCTCGGGATTCACCCACGAGCCGTCGGCCTTCTGGAGCCTGAGCAAACGCCCGGCGACCTGGTCCCGCCACAGGACTTCCGCGCCATCGGCAAGCTTGAGGCGGTCCTCATCGGAGGCTGTCAGCGCCTTGGTCATCAAATGGAGGTAGTAGAAGTATCCCTGCTGCCCCATCCCGGGATTCTCCTCGATGGTGTAGTTCGACCGGAGCCAGTCCTTGACCGCGCCGACACGCGCATCGTCATTGCTCAGCTTGGCGTGGATGAGGCTCAGCAGTCCGCCATAGCTCATGCTGCCGTGGCTCCGCAGGGCCACTTTGCCCGTCTGCGAGTTGGTGCCCGCTCCCGCCATGCTGTGGCCGGGGTAATAGAAGAAGCCGCCACGATCCTTGGGGTCGCTTGAAACCCGGTCCTCGGTGTCCGCGCCGGGCAGGTTCTGGCAGTTCTGGAGGAAACGGGCCACCGCCTTCCAGTCCAAGTCCGGCATCTGGGCGGCGCGCGAGGGGGCATCTTTCGGGAAGAGAGCCTCGGAGGCCCGCATCGCCTCGACGGCGACCAGCGTGTTGTTCATGTCGGAGTGATCATACTTGCTGCCGTAGCCCACGCCGCCGTCGAAAGCCGTGTCGTTCGTCCCTATGACGCCCATGTCGATCTGTGTGCTGGCGATGAACGCGCGGGCTTTCAAGATGACGGGCAGGAAATTCGCGTCGGCGGCCGAGGTCAGCGCCATCACCGACAGCGAGGTGTTGTAGTTCGCCAGCCCGGCCTTCTGGATGGAACCATCCGGCTTCACACAGGAAAGGAGGTAATCAAACCCCCGGTTCATCTCCGACGTGCGGTGCCGCTGAAATCTGCGGGTCGGTTCCAGATTCAAGGCCGTCAAGGCCAACGCGGTGACCGCCGGTTGCTCGGGCGTGGACCACCAACCGTTCGGGTTCTGGGCCTTCTGCAGGAAGGCGAGGCCGCGCTCGATGGCCGCGCGCACCTCCTGCCGGGTCGGCGCGTTGGTCTGGTTGGCAGGCGGAGCCGGCTGGGCCATTGAAACGAGGCAAAGGACGCAGGACAGGCCGGCGATCAGGACGCGTTCTCTGATTGGTTGGTATCGCATGTTGAAATCTGATGGACCCCGATCACCTGGACAACCTGGAGGCCGTCCCGCCCCGGGGATGGCGGCGTTCGAAACCACCTGGCCGTTCCTTTGGCGACGTTGCCTGCGTCCTCTCCGCCGCTTCGCTTCGCGCCCGGGCCTTCTTCCGGATCCCCGAGCGCGGTTCCTCCGATCGCTCCGGCCAGGCGGACCCGGGCGCCGTCGCGGGACCGTTGCCGGCCAGGTGGTCCCTGGGCCGGGACGTCCTCGCCGAAGGACCAGAGCGGGTCCTCGGCTGAGCCGTCCATGCCGCGGACGCGGGCATCCCGATGATCCTCGGGCTCGGTCCATTCCCGCTCCGGCAGGTCGGTGGTGAGCTCATCGTGCGCGATGATGCACGGGCGCGAACCGCTCTCGACCATGGCCGCGCGCACGTGGACGGCCTCGGGTCCGGCGTCGTCGAAGCCACCGGCCAGCAGGCGGTCGTGGTAGGCGCGGGCCGGCTCGTGCGGGGCGAAGCCGGGCATCCTCCGCGTCCCGGCCCCGAAGCCGCGGACGCCGCGGGACCCCGCGCCCGTGGCCGTCGCCGGGTCGCGGCGGTTCGCCCGGGGCCGATCTGCACCGGGATGGTGCTCCGCCCCGCTGTGGCCGGGCTTGCAGGCCGGAGACAAGTGGAGGGGCACCTCGCGGAGCTCGGCGACCGCGGGCACGGCGCGCACGATCTCATCGAGCCGCTTCTCGGGAAGTCCCAGGGCGGGCGCGGTGTCGGCGGACCCCGACTCCGGCAGCTCGTCCTGGAAGAGGACCTGCCAGCCCGAGATGTCGTGCACCTGGCGAGAGAAGGTCGTGCCCGGCTCGGGCGAGGCGGGCCGGGCGAAGAGGGCGTGGGCGAACAGCGGCGCGGTGGGCAGATGGAGACCGGATCTCATGGTTTTTGTGCGAGATAGCTGCGGGCCAGTGATTCTCCCAATCCAACGATGCCCGCCGTGGAGATGACCAGCTTCTCATGCCGCGGAGGAAGATCGGACACCTTGATGTGGATGAAAGCCGGATCGGCGGCGGCGAAGGCGGCGAGGTCCGCGGTGACATCGATGCGGTCGAGCCCCTGCTCGGCAGGGGGCTGCTGCTGGCTGACGAACCATCGGAGCGTGGGCAGCGCGAGGTCCTCGCGGCTCCGGGCGACGGTGGAGCGCAGCCATTGGACGGCATCTTTGCGGTAAGGGTGGAACGCCATGTCGTTCTCCCCGGCGTGGTAGAAGATGCCGGCCAGTTCCACCGGATGGCCTTTGGCGGCCAGATCCTTGATGGAGTCGCGGATGAAGGCGATGAACCGCGGGTAGAGGTGGCAGTCTCTCGCGCTCGTCCCCTGGGGAGTCCAGTCGTTCATCTGCGAGCCGCTGTGGGTGAATTTGGCGATGGCGATGTTGCCGGGCACCTTGCCTTGCAGCGTCCGGCCGAAGCTGAGCTCAGGGCCGAAGGTGTCGTAGAACCCGGCGGGGCCGAGCGGTTCCCAGCCGTCGGAGATCTTGTGGCCGCCGCCGAGGCTGTATCGGAAAGCGATGCCGCCATCGTCGTCCGCGAGAGCTTCTTTTCCTGCGAGCGTCTTGAGTTGCCCGGTGAAAGCGCGCTCGCCCTCCATGTTGCGATGGCCGGCGAGGATGAAGAGCTTGACCGGGCTGCCCTTCGCATACGGCCACGGTCTGAGCGGGCGGGCGGCGGCGGGCAGTTTGCCGACGGTCCGCAGATAGGCGTCCGCGTAGTTCACACCGTGTTCCAGTTGACCGAGCGTGCCGTAGTGATAATGCAGCCCCGCGTCGCCGCCGATCTCCACCGCGACGTGCGAGGTGGGGACGTATTCCGCGAGCGGGTCGTCGTCGGCGACGGCCTTCTGCGCGGAGCGGATGGCATGCATGTTGTCGCGGTTGTCCATGCCCCAGATGGTCTTGGTGCAAAGCTCGCCGAGGTAGAACCTCAGGCCGGGCGTCCCGAGGTCGCGCCGCCAGCTCGCGAGGAAGTTCTTCAGGTTCGCGCCGTAAGCGGGCCTGAACTCCTGGCTGAACATATCGTTCTCGCCCTGATGCCACATGAATCCCTCGATGCGGTAGGGGATCTTCTTCTCGTCCAACGCGGCGAGCGAAGAGCGCACCCATCGCAACGCCAGCGGGTAGAGCTTGAAGCCGCCGGGTGCGTCGGGATCCCAGTCGTCGCCCAATGCGGTGCCGCCGGCGGCGCATTTGATGATGGCGATGGGCGAGCCGGTCTCCTGCGCGACACGCCGGGCGAAGCTGAGTTCCGGCCCGACCAAGCGGCCCACGGGTTGCAACGCCACCCAACCGCTGGAGGTCTGCTTCTCCTCACGACCGATGTTGTAGGAAAAAAGGACCTTCTCCTGCGGTGCATCCAGCCCGGCGAAGGGGGGGAAGCGGTTGATGTGCTCCTTGTTCCCGTGGGCGCCCTCCATGTTGGACTGGCCGGCAAAGATGAAGACACGGACGGTGTCCGGGCCGGCTTCCCCCTTGGAGTTCTCGGCACAGCAGGCTCCCGGTGGAACCAGCAGCAGGGCTGAGAGGCATGAGCAGAGGATTCTCACCCGATGAACCTAGCTTGTCGCCTTGTCCGCCGTCTTGGCCAGGAATCTTGCCCCGACGTGAAAGCGCGCACAGCCAGGCATCCCGCCGCACCGTTGCCGCGAACCCCGGCCGCGGTCGACGCTTCGTTGCTGGGAAACTTTTCGCCCAGACGGCGGACATCGCCTTCTTGGCCGAGGACGCCGCCGGTCGCTAGCCCGCGGGCACACCTCGCTCGTCGAACGGCACGGGCTGCGCCACAAGTCGCGAGTGCTCGGCCGGCGGCCCTGCGACAACCGCCCCGGTGGCTTCGGCCGTCGCCCCTCCGCGAAAGACGACGCCGTGTCGAGGGCCGGACGCCCGCTCTTCGACGATCTGGAGCCGCGCCGGACCATGCCGCACAGCCCCGGATGGTGTCTCGCGGGGAAGCTGACGATGCGCGATTCCAGCGGTGCCATATCCGGCATCATCGGCATCTCCCGCGACGTGCGCGCGCCCATCGAGACGTGCGACATGCCCGCGGGGTTCGCGGCGGCCTTGGATCACTTCGAGAACGACGTCACGGCACCCATCGCACCGTCGGCGCTCGCGACGCGCGCGGACGCCCCCTCGGTCCGCGCGTTCGATGAAGCGGTCCTTCGGACCGGAGCCGGGCCGGTCC
>JANNAJ010000582.1:0-2303 GCA_031384285.1 Verrucomicrobiota bacterium | reverse complement strand
GCGGCACCCTGCGCGCCGTGCAACGCGATGGCCGCAACATCAACTTCTATCTCGAGCACGATGGCGTCGGCTTCATGGCCGCACTGGCGCGCGACGAGGAGCTCACCTGGCCCGAACAGATCGAGCCGGGCAGCGTGCTGGAACTGACGGGCGTGTGCGACGGACGCGCGAGCGAACGGGCGCGGCGCATCGGTGGCCTGCCGGACAGCTTCGCGCTGCTCCTGCGCGAACCGCGCGATGTCGTGGTGGTGCGCGCCGGACCGTGGCTGAACCAGCGACGGCTGTTGATGATTCTGAGCGTCGGACTGGGCGCGTTGGGGCTGGCGATGCTCTGGGCCTTCACCCTGCGGCGGCGGGTGGAGAAACGCACCGCGCAGCTCGCTCGAGAAATCCGCTCGCGCCACGACGCAGCGGCGGAGTTCGAGGTCGTGCATAGCGAACGCGACCGGCTCGCGGCGGAATTGCACGATACCGTACAGCAAACCCTCACGGGCGCAGCCCTCCAGCTTCGCGCCGCCGAACTGGCGATGACCCACGCGCCCGATGAAGTGCGTCCGCATGTGGACCACGCGCGGCAATTGCTCGAACACAGCCGCGACGAACTGCGCGATGCCGTGTGGGACTTGCGCGCCGACACCACCGCCGCCGAACACGATCTCGCCGCCGCGCTGCGCGAGGCCGCCGCCAGCGCCCAGACCGGGAGCGGACGGCCCGTGACGTTTTCCATCGAAGGCGAACCTCGCCCCATTCCGCTCACGCTCGCCCATCATGCGGCGCGCATAGCGCAGGAAGCATTGACGAATGCGCTGCGGCACAGCGGGGCGCGCACCGTGGCCCTGACCCTCGCCTTCGCTCCGCACCGCCTGCGCCTGCGCCTCCACGACGATGGCCAGGGTTTTGACACCGCCCGCGCCGCCGGCCCCGCCTCCGGTCACTTTGGTCTCGATGGCATGAAGCGCCGCGCCGCCCGCGTGGGCGCTAGGCTGACCATCGAGAGCAACGTCACCGGCACGACCATCACCCTCGAAGCCGCGCTGCCATGAAACCCGTCGCGCCCATCCACCTCTTGCTCGTCGATGACCACCTGGTCGTCCGCGCCGGACTCGCGGCGGTGTTGAAATTCGACACGCGTTTCCAAGTCATCGCCGAGGTCGGCGATGGTGCCGCCGCCGTGGAGGCGCACCGCAGACACAAGCCGGATATCACGCTGATCGATGTGCGCATGCCCCTCATGGACGGCATCGAAGCCGCGCGCCGCATCCGCGACGAATCGCCCGCCGCGCGCCTCCTGATGCTCACGACCTACGACGCAGAAGAAGACATCCGCTTGGCGATGGACGCCGGCGCTTCAGGCTACCTGTTGAAGAACTCCAGCCAGGACGACTTGATCAACGCGCTGCTCACCGTGCAGCGCGGCGAACGCTGGCTGCCCGCCGACCTCGCGCTCCGCCTGCGCGAACACACGCAGGAGGCCCCGCTGTCCGCGCGTCAGCTCGAAGTCCTCGAACTGCTGGCCAAAGGACTCTCGAACAAGGAGATCGCCGCCGTCCTCGGCTTCACCACCGACGGGACCAAGGCCCACCTGCGTGCCATCTACACCAAGCTCGGCGTGGCCGACCGCACTGAAGCCGTCGTCACCGCCATCCAGCTCGGTTGGCTGCGGCTGGACGGATGATGGGATGATGGGATGATGGGATGATTGAAACTCACCGCGGAGGAATTGGCGTGATGCGGACATCTACTTCACCCGGTTGTCGGCGGGCCAGAGCATTTCTTCCCGAGGCAGATCATCGATACAGATGCCGGTGCTGCGTTGGTGGGAAGCGACCGTGGCTCGTAAAGGTCGGCAGGTGAGGGTGTTGTTCATGCTCTTCGTTGGATTGTTTCGAATGACCCAAGGTTCATTCGAAAACCCGGTCCTCTGGGGGCAAGATCAGAAAGTGGTTGTTCTCGTCCACCAGCCGCACGTTTCGCTGCGGTCGAAAGCCTTCGAGGAGATAGGGAAGTTTGATGACGATTTGCCGACCGCCACAGCCTTGGACTTTCGGGATTTCACGGTGTGCGGTGATTTGAGCCCTCATGGCGTCGGGACCGCCCTGGCCTCCCGCTGGTTCGGCGGTGCGGAGCGCGGTGTCGGCGGCGGCAACCTGGCAGCTCTTGCCGGTGACGAAGCGCTCCAGCAATCCGGGGAATCCGGGATCGAAGAAGGTCAGGGTCAGTTCGGAAGTTTTGTTGTCCACGGAATCCACTTTTGCGGGCAGTCCGCGTCGGCGCAGTTCCAACCGCGCCCGGGCCGCTTGACG
>JANNAJ010000151.1:0-2408 GCA_031384285.1 Verrucomicrobiota bacterium | reverse complement strand
GACATGAACGTGCTGACGCCGGATTACCGGAAATGGCTTTATGATCCGGAGCGTAACGGCGGCGGCGTCATGCGCGACCAGGTGACGTATGGCCTTGATTATGTCTTATGGGTGATGGGCAGCCCGGAGAGCGTCGTCGCCACCGTTGACGGCGTCCACGGTCTCCGAGGCGGAGAGCGTGCGGCCTTCTGCGGTCAGCGTCCCGCCGACCGGACGCCAATCCGGCGACGACAGCCGGCTCGACGACTCCAGTTGGTAACGCGATCCGCGGAACGAGCTCCAGCTGACCGTCGCGCGGCCGGCGTCCGCCGCCACCGAGAGCAGCACGGGCGGCGGGACGGCGTTCGCTGCGCGGGGAGTCGCCACCGGGAGCGGTCCGGCGACGGGCCCGCCGTCGGGGACGCGACCTTCGCTGACATCGGGTGCCTGCGGACCGAAAGTGATGGCGTCGACCAGCGTGCCGTCCGGCGCGAAGAGCGCGATGGCCTCGCCGCCCGCGGACAGCTTGAAGTCCGCGTGCAGGTCGCCGTCGACCACGCCGTTGAGCTGCGGTTTCTTGTCGGCCCAGACCAGCAGGTCCGCGCCTGCCGGGATGACGGTGCCGGAGGGGATGGGGGACTGCGCGCGGTTGGTGAGCGAGTTCGCCAGGAAGAACCCGGAGAGATCGGCGGCGGCGGTGCCGGCGTTGTGGAGCTCGAACCAGTCCTTGAACGCGCCGTCCGCCCGGTCGGCGATGGTGGACAGGTTGTCGGCCATCCATTCGTTGATGAAGACCGACAGCGGCGGCGTGGCGAGGGAATTGGCCGTGCGCGGCGTCGGTGTGGCGAACACGTGCCGGGCGCCCGGATCGCCGTCCGGGAAGTCCCCGTAGGACCGATCGGGACCGGTCGCTGTATAACGGATGTAATCGAGGATGTTGGTGCGGCCGCCGGCGACCTGGCTGAGCACGAGCACCCCTTCGGGGCCGGCGCGGAAGCTGGTGTGCGGCTGGCCGGTCGAGGTCTGGCCCGGTTCGCCGTCGAGCCAGACCAGGAGGCGGCGGCCGGCGAGCAGCGAAGTGCCGGAGGGGAATCCCCATCGGGTCGGCGTGCTGAACGAATCCGAGAGGTAGCAGCCGGTCAGGTTGGCGTTGGCCGCGCTGTCGTTGAAGAGCTCGACCCACGGTTCGTGGGCGCCGAGCACATCGGTCGGGCCGGTGATGTTCTCGGTCTGCAGCTCGTTCAACCACACGGGGGCGAGCGCCGGCAGGACCTGGGCGCCGGCGTTGACGCGGCCGGGCGTCGCGGCGCCGGCCGACCAGTTGGCGACGCGATTGTTGTCCTGCGCGGCGTCGATGAGCTGGAGGGCGTTGCCAACCAGAGCGGCGGCGGGCCACGGCGGACCGGTCTCGAAGGTGAAGGTGTCGACCAGCCGATCGGTCGCGGGCGGCGTCCCGGGGCGGACCAAGCGGAGCGTCTCGCCGTCGCGGTCGAGATGGCCGGGGAAGACGCCCAAGGGCTTCAGCACCGGGCCGTAGGTCCGGGAGAAGGCCAAGGCGTCCTCGACCACGAGCCCGTAGCTGCCGGGCGGGAGGACGCTACCAGCGGGGAAGGTGAACCCGGTGCCGTCGATCCGCCAACCGCTGAGGTCGTGCGCGGCGGACGGCGAGAGGTTGCGGAGCTCGATGTAACCCGCACCGGGGACGGCAGGATGGTGCATCACCTCGCTGAAGACGACGCGGCCCTCCGGCGGTTCCAGGGTGCCGGTGAAGTTCACGCGCATCGTCGCCGGCGCGTTGGTGACGGGCGCTCCGCGGGCGTCGAGCCCGGCGAGCACGAACTCGTTGGTGCCGGGGAGCAGGGGCACGCGGGCGGTCCAGTTGGAGATCGTGTTCCAGGTGACGTCGAGCGGCCGGCCGTTGAGCGTGAGCACGCGGACGTTGAGCGGCGCGGTGCCGGTGAGGTTGAGCAGGTTGGCGCCCACGTCGAGGTCGGCGCCGCCGTTGAGCGTGAAGGCGAGGGCCGCGGCCTTTTTTGCGATCAGGCCGAGGATGTAGGTGCGCCGGCTGGCGACGAAGCTCTTGATGCCGCTGGCGCTGCCGATGCCGGTGGCACCGTTGGTGCGCATGCCGTTGTAGCGGGCGTCGAGGACCGGGTTGGAGCGTTCGGCCAGCAGCGGGCCTTCGGCCGCGTCGAGCATCGCCTGGTGGTACAAGCGGGCGAAGGGCGCGTGGGTGTTCACCGGGCCGGCGTTCTGGCCGCCGATACCGACCATGTCGCTGGTCGGGTTGGCGGCGGCGAAGGCGAAGTCGATGTCCCAGATCAACAGCTTCCACGGCCCTTTCGAGGGCTTGTAGGCGTACATGTTCTGGCCGCCGCCGTAGCTGTAGCTGTCGTTGTTGCCGACGATGTGCTCGGTCACGTGCGTGC
>JANNAJ010000498.1:0-1790 GCA_031384285.1 Verrucomicrobiota bacterium | reverse complement strand
CGACCGGGCCCTGGCCCAGTTCTTCGACACCCGCGAGAAACGGAGGAGGCGCGGATGATATCTGAAGGAAAAAGGAAAAAGGAAAAAGGAAAAAGGCACGGACCACGCTGCCGCACGCCTCTCTTTTGCCTTTTGCCGTTTGCCTTTTGCCTTGAAGCAGCCGCCGCGATCAGGTCACGAACAGCGTCGCCTCTTCCCCGCAGTTCCATGACATCAAGCCGCCGCTGGAGATCGTGACGATCGGCACCTGGCTCGGGCGCATCGCCGCCGCGGCCTTGCTCGGCGCGCTGCTGTGGCTCGGTTGGTGGCTCTGGCGCCGACGCAAGCCGCGGACTGCCCGCGCGCATAGGGTCCCGCCGGACGAACGGGCCCGGACGCGTCTCAACGCCGCGCTCGCCCTGCTCGACCATCCGGAGCGCTTCTGCACCGCCGTGTCCGAGATCACCCGCTCCTATCTGGAAGAACGGTTCGGGCTGAAGGCGCCGGACCAGACGACGGAGGAGTTCCTCGCCGACCTTCCAAAGAACGCGGAGCTGGACGAACGCCACAAGGAGTCCTTGGCCGGCTTCCTCACCGGATGCGATCTGGTGAAGTTCGCCAGGTTCGAGCCGGCCCGCGCCGACCTCGAGGCCCTGCACGCCGCCGCGCTCGACCTCGTGCTGCAGACCGCGCCGGTCGCAGTTCCTCCCGCAGCGGCGCCGCCGACCTTGCCACCATCGCCGCCGCCCGTGGGCAAAGCACCATGAACCTGCCGCCCGCCGATCCGGAGAAGTCGCGGAAAAGAGCGCCCCTCGCCATGCGCCATCCCGCGATCCAAATCCCGCGTTCCTCATCCCGATGACGTTCGCATCGCCTTGGTGGCTGCTCGGCCTCCTCACCATCCCTCTGCTCGCCTGGCTCCGCGGCAAGACCGGCCGTGAGAGCGCGTTCATCTACTCCAGCCTCACGTTGGTCAAAGGCATCACCGAGCTGAGCCGCAGCCGGGCGGGCGCGTTCCTCGTCAACCTCCGGTGGTTCGCGCTGGCGCTGCTGTTCGTCGGCTTGGCGCGGCCGCAGGTCGGCGGCGGACAGGCCCCGCTCCGCGCGAGCGGCATCGACATCGCCGTCGCGGTGGATCTTTCCGGTAGCATGGCGGCGGAGGACTTCGAGCTGGGCGGCGAACGGGTGAACCGCCTGACCATGCTCAAGGACGTGCTCGCCACCTTCATCGAGAACCGGCCGGCGGACCGCATCGGCCTCGTCGCCTTCGGCACCGAGGCGTTCATCGCCGCGCCGCCGACGCTCGACCATGACTTCCTCGGACGGGTGCTCAAACGGCTCGAGCTCGGCGCGATCGACGGCAACCAGACCGCCATCGGTTCCGCGCTCAGCGCCGCGGTGAACCGGCTGCGCGACCTGAGATCGAAGTCCCGCATCGTCGTGCTGATGACCGACGGGCAGAACAACGCCGGCAAGGTCCCGCCCCTGACCGCCGCCGAAGCCGCGCAGGCGCTGGGCGTGAAGGTCTACACCATCGGGGTCGGCACCCGGGGCTTCGCGCCGATGCCGGCCCGCGACGCCTTCGGCCGCAAGGTGTACGTGCGCCAGGCGGTGGACATCGACGAGGACACCCTCAAGAAGATCGCCGAGAAGACCGGCGGAAAATACTTCCGGGCCGACAACACGGAGACACTGAAAAATATTTACGCCGAGATTGATCGTCTGGAAAAAACCGAGGTCGAAGTGAAAAAATACCAGCGTTATCGCGATCTGTTCCCGTGGCTCGTGCTGCCGGGACTGGCGTTGATGCT
>JANNAJ010000489.1:0-2413 GCA_031384285.1 Verrucomicrobiota bacterium | reverse complement strand
CGCCGAACTGGCAGGGCCGGAAGCCGCTTTCGTGGACGCCGTCCAAAGGCTTGCCGGCGTGGGCATTCAAGTTCGAGTGAACAGGCTCACTGACAGTCACACGATGCCGTTTTCTCTGGGGCGGCCGAGGACGTGCGGTCGCGCACATTTGACGGTTTGCTGAGCAAAACAGGGTTTTCGTCCTCTGCGGAAACCCTCGTTTTTAGCCTCATAATCCCTTGGTTACAGGTTCGAGTCCTGTTGGGCCCACCAAACCAGACAGTGTGGCCCCTGCTTGCGGGCGGCGGGCGGATCCGGGTGACGGAGGTCCTTTCGCTTCAGTGGCGTCCGTCAGGAACCGGTGCGATGGAGGTTCCGTCGCGACCTTGCCCACAAGTCGCCAATCGACGGACCTGGTGCGGTCGCCGGGTTTCTGCTTGCGGTGGTCTTGGCCCGCAACTATCGAATCGGCCGATGTCGTCCGCCGCCAATCTGGCACCGCAATCGAAGACCGGATCCGGGGCCAGCGTGTTCCCGATGCTCTGGCTCCTGCCGGTCGCGATCGTCTGCGGATGGTGGGTCAACGACCTCCGTTACCAGTGGGCCTCGTTGGTCGAGTACCACTTCGGCTGGATCGTGGTGATGTTGGCGGTCTACCTCGTCTGGGAGCGCTGGCCGAACCGGCCGCTGCAGGACGAGCCGGCATCCTTCGGCCCGAACCTGTTGATGGCCGCCGCGGGCTCCATCTGCGTCGCTATCGGCGAGCTCTACCGGATCGGCATCGCGCGGACGCCTTCGTCGTCGATGGCCCTGAGCATCGGCTGCGCGTTGTTCGTCGCGGCCATGGTCCGCGGGCTCCATGGGCAAAGGACATTGCGCCATTTCCTGTTCCCGCTCCTGTTCTTCTTCATCGCCGTGCCGATCCCGAAATCTCTCTGGAACCCGGTCGTGCTCGGGTTGCAGACGTTCGTCGCCATCCTCAACGTGGAGACGCTGGGACTGCTCGGGATCCCGGCGGAGCGCCACGCCCACGTCATCCAGCTGCCGAACGCCACGGTCGGTGTCGACGAGGCGTGCAGCGGCGTGCGCAGCCTGCAATCGAGCATCATGGCGGCCCTGTTCATCGGCGACCTCACGCTGCGGCGGACCGGGTGGAAGGTCTTCTTCGCGCTCGGCGGGATCGCGTTGGCCATCGCGGGCAACTTCGTGCGGTCGCTCTACCTGTCCACGACCGCCTACCGGCACGGCACCGAGGCCTTGAAGGCGATCCACGATGCCGCCGGCTGGAGCGTGCTGGCCTTCACCGCGTGCGGCCTCGTGCTGCTCGCCATGCTGGTCGGTCGGTTGGAAACGCTCACCACCCCGAGGACCGAGGAGCCGTGACGGACCTGGTCTGGCACGTCGCCCATCTGAGGCCACGCACCGAGAAGAAGGTGTCCGCCTTCTGCCAGCGCGAGGGTATCCCGCACACGTTGCCGCTGTACCGGAGCGTGAAGCGCTACCGGGGCAAGCAACTGGTCTTCCTCAAGCCGCTCTTCCCGAACTATCTGTTCCTGCAGATTGCCCCCCCCCTCCGCTCGACGGTGCTGCAGCACCAGCACGTGGCGAACCTGCTCGAACCGCCGGACCAGGCCGAGTTCGTGGCGCAGCTGGGGGACATCCTGCGCGCGCTCGACGGCACGGCGGAGGTCAGGCTCGCTCCGCAGGTCACGGAAGGGCAGCGCGTGCGGATCAAAGGCGGCCCGTTGCGCGGGTTGGAGGGCTTGGTCATCCAACGGCAAGGGATCATGGAGGTGGTGCTCCGGCTTGATTTCATCGGGCAAGCGGCGGCGGTGAAGGTGATGGCGGACGAGGTCGAGCCGGTCTGAGGACTACCCCGGGCACGCCGGCTGCTTCCCGCGTCGGTGGGGATCGGGTCCGTCACCGGGTTTTCGCTTGCCGATGGCGAGTGGCCGAGATTATTTGTTCAATCGTGATTGAACGTTCTGGGCGTCCGGAACAAGCCGCCGAGTAGCTCCGCCGATGCGAAGTGACCGGCACGAAGTGTGTCGACCTGTCCGGCCTTCCCGATGGCTGAAAGCCTCCCTTCCTGCCGCCGCGAGTTCGTCGAGACCGCGGGCCGCCTCTGCCAGAGGCTCGGGCTCCCCAGGTCCACCGGCCAGATCTACGGCCTGCTCTATCTGTCGTCCCTGCCGCTGTCGTTGGACGACATCTCCGGGCTGTTGTCGTTGAGCAAGGCGAGCGCGAGCACGGGCACGCGGCAGCTTTTGGCGTGGCAGGCGGTGAAGCAGGTGTGGGTGCCCGGGGACCGCCGGGACCATTTCGAGGCCATCGGGGACCTCCGCGAACTGTTGCGGACGGGCTACGAGAATTTCTTCCGGCCCAAGCTGGAGCGGTCCGTGGCCAAGATGGACCATCTGCTCGCCAATCTGGA